>JAJAYG010000321.1 GCA_026786335.1 Chitinophagales bacterium
GACTTCAACTCATCATAGTTTCTCATGCTGAGGTATATAGCATCTAATAAAAAAACAGATGCTTCCTACGTCAGCATGACAAAGTCGGTTTTAATAAAAAAGATTTTTTCAAAAATGTTATCATGTTCTCTCATCAATTCGAAATTGACAATTCGCAATTCGCAATTAAAAAGCGCTGTCCCAATCCTTCCAAACCACTTCATACCCTTGTGACGTAATCATTTGTGCAACTGCTTGCGGTGTGCGCTCATCAGAAATTTCAAATTGCTCCAGTGCATTCAAGTTACTTGCATAACCGCCGGGATCCGTTTTTGATCCTGCGCTAATAGAAGTAATTCCAAGTTTGATTGCATGATTTCGAAATTTTTCCGACTCTCTCGTTGATAATGACAACTCAACATGCTCATTAAAAATTCGGTAAGCACATATCAATTGCACGAGTTGTTTATCACTCATAGGGTGCTTTGGTTCCTGGCAACCGCTTGCTGGTCTTAACCTCGGAAATGAAATCGAGTACTTTGTTTTCCAATAAATTTTCTCGAGGTAATCAAGATGCAGTGCAGTAAAAAAAGAATCAACTCTCCAATCTTCTAAACCTAACAACGCACCAAGGCCGATGCGATGTACACCTGCTTTTCCCAATCGATCAGGAGTTTCAAGGCGGTAATTGAAATTACTTTTCTTTCCCTTCGGGTGATACAGTTTGTAATTTTCTTCGTTATAAGTTTCCTGATAAACTAATACTGTGTTTACACCGCACTTAATTAATTTTTCATAATCATTTTGTTCAAGCGGTTGCACTTCCAACATAATGTTTGAAAAGTACGGCCGAATTAATCTGATTACATTTTCAAAATACTCAACACCAACAGTTTTATTTGCTTCACCGCTTACCAATAAAATATGATCATAGCCCATTGCTTTAATCACATTCACTTCAGCAAGAATTTGTTCATCATTTAAAGTGACTCTAGGTATTTCATTATCCAAACTAAATCCGCAGTAGGTACAAATGTTCTTACATTCATTGGAAACATACATTGGAATATACAACTGCATCACATTACCAAAACGCTTTTGTGTAAGCCGATGACTCAGTTGTGC
This sequence comes from Chitinophagales bacterium, assembly GCA_026786335.1. Classification (GTDB taxonomy): domain Bacteria; phylum Bacteroidota; class Bacteroidia; order Chitinophagales; family UBA10324; genus JAJAYG01. The sequence continues at coordinate 1,105 of JAJAYG010000321.1, forward strand.
CATTGGTTCTAAATATTTTTCGGCAGCAGGAGAAATCAATGCAAGAAAATCTTTGGGAGTTCCTTTTCCTTCCTTTTCCATTGCACGCAATACATCAGAGTCAGTTGCCGAATAAATTTTTTCAGCAACTTGATTCCAATTGTATTGATCAAATATTTCTCTGAATGACATTGTATAAAATTAATTTTCAAGAAATGAAGTAAGCGGACTGCTCGCTTCTGCAAACTCCGAAACAATTGCAAGCTTCGATTCAAATGCAATTCTTCCTGCAATAACAGCCATCCTGAATGCAGCAGCCATGGCAACAGGATTTTCTGCCACTGCAATTGCGGTGTTTACCAATACCGCATCGGCTCCTAATTCCATTGCAAACGCTGCATGTGAAGGTGCACCAATTCCTGCATCAACCACCACAGGAATTTTGCTTTCGCGAATAATTATTTCCAACATGCCAAGTGTTTGCAAACCTTTGTTAGAACCGATTGGTGAGCCAAGCGGCATTACTGCAGCAACGCCAACATTTTCCAATCGCTTGCACAAAACAGGATCGGCGTTGATGTAAGGCAACACAATAAATCCTTGCTTTACCAATTCTTCTGCTGCTGCTAATGTTTCGATTGGATCGGGAAGTAAGTAGCGCGGATCGGGGTGAATTTCGAGCTTCAACCAATTTGTTTCCAACGCTTCTCTTCCTAATTGCGCAGCAAGAATTGCTTCTTTTGCATTGCGCGCGCCGCTGGTATTTGGCAACAACTGAATTGATTTTGATTTTAGAAACCATCCCAAATCATCTTCCTTTTTAGAAACATCGACACGTTTCATTGCAACAGTTACCATCTGCGTAGCTGATGCATCAATTGCTTCAGACATTTTTTGAATGGAAGAAAATTTTCCGGTACCAAGAAATAATCTTGATTGAAATGTTTTGTTGGAAATGATGAGGTCTTTCATGTTGAAAAAGTTTCGGGTTTCCCCGCGAAAAGCGGGGCAGGTGAGTTTTGTGTTTCGAGCTGCCGAAGAAATTGCTGGGTTGCTATTTTAGGTTCCATAGAAAGATTGATGGCTGAAGAAACAGCAACTCCATCTGCACCAGCATTTATTAAATCTTCAACATCACTTATTTGAATTCCTCCTATGGCAATAATTGATTGCTGAATACCAGAAGTTTTTGCAAGTGAAATAATATTTCTAATTCCTTCCAATCCTAAAACAGGATTTTATTTTTCTTTTGTTGTAGTGAAATGAAATGGGCCTTATCCAAAATAATCAACATTATAATTTTTTGCAGCATTTAATTCTTCAATTGAATGAATAGAAAAACCAATGATCTTTTTATCGCCTAAAATATTTCTTGTTTCCTGCCAATTCAAATCCTGCTGACCAAGATGAACACCATCTGCATTAATTTCATTCGCAATCGCAACGCTGTCGTTGATAATAAGTGTGCAGCAAAATTTATCAGTGATTGATTTTACATCGATTGCAATCTGTTTCCATTCATCTTTACTTTTATTCTTCACGCGTAATTGCACCCACTTCACTCCTGCCTCACATGCAATTCTAACTTGCTGGTGATGCGAAATATATTCGAGGTCTTGTGTGAGGTAATGAAGTTTTGAAATTTCTTTAAGCATGTTGAAGTATTTTTATCTGATGATGCATTCCAAGCAATCCTTCATCACTGTTTAAAAATTGAAATGAATATTCTTTAGCAGTTGCACAAGCATCGCTCAATGATGCTCCCTTTGAAAGCATAGCTGTAATTGCAGCAGATAACACGCAGCCAGAGCCATGTTTTTCATTTTTAATAACTTCTCTTGTTACAAAAACTCTCTCACTTCGCTTCTCCAGCAAAACATCTGCATGTTCATTTCCCTTCTTATAACTTTTTAAAAACACATTGCAAAAACGGTTCAACTCTTTTGCTGCATGCATTGCATCTTCACTTTGCATCAGCAAGTTTGCTTCTGATGCATTGGGAGTTATCAATAATATTTTTGATAAAATGTTAAACAACATCCCTTCATCAAAGTGATTGTGAAAATTAAAACCGGAAGAAGATTTTAGAATGGGATCCCAAATAATTTTAAGCGAAGGGAATTTTCTTTCCAAAAAAAATAAAAGCTCATTGAGTGTTTCCAAATTTTGTATCAACCCGATTTTTGCAAATGCTACATCATACTTTGCAAGTAAGGTTTCAATCTGCAATTCAATTTGATGCAGCGGAATCCACGAAACGCCTTTGAATTCATTTTCTGTTTGCAGCGTAATGGCAGTGCATGCAGCAAGACCAAAAACATTTAATTGCTCAAATGTTTTTGCATCGGCAAGTGCACCTGCGCCGCCGCTGGGATCAAAACCTGCTATGGTTAATGAATAAGGTCGCTTGCTTTGCATAACTTTTGAATGCGTTTAAATTTTGCTACAACTTCATTTGACTTCCAGAGAGCACCGAGTATTGCAACACCATCAAAACCAAAATCTCTTGACTTTTCAATTTTATCTTCATCAACACCACCCATTGCAATGGCTTCATAATTTGATTTCAATAACCCTTCTTTCAGCGACTCTTCATTGAAGGTGCTGCGATAACCAATTTTAGAAATGCTGTTGAATACAGGGCTCAGAAAAATATAATTGTAACCGGGATTTTTTCTTTTCAACGAACCTATGGTATGCATGCCTGCTGTAACTACTACACCCGGCCTTCTAAGTTTTATGTATTTCATGCGAAACCATGATTCAATAAAATTTTTCTTCAAATGCTTTCTGGTTAAATGAATACCACGCAGCTTGTACCCAATACACAATTCATGATGCGAATGAATGATGATTCTGTCGCGATATTTTTTATTGATGCGATCGAGATAGTGCCGCAATTGCTCAGTTGAAAATTTTGGTTTGCGCAAATGAAAATATTCCATTCCCTCTTCAAATAGTTCGTGCACAATTTTGATCTCACCTTCAAAATTCTCATGGCTTGAGATAACAATCAGTTTCATTTCATTATTTGAATTACTGTTTGACATAAATTTCACCTCCTGCTTTAGTAAACTCTTTTGCTTTTTCTTCTAATCCCAAATCAATTACTTCATCAACTGCTACATGCATCTTGCTTGCATACTCGCGCACCTCCTGCGTAATTTTCATACTGCAAAATTTTGGCCCACACATGCTGCAGAAATGAGCAACTTTTGCTCCATCGGCAGGTAATGTTTCATCATGAAATTCTTTTGCAGTATCAGGGTCAAGTGAAAGATTAAATTGATCTTCCCACCTAAAATCAAACCTTGCTTTGCTCAACATATTATCACGCAGTTGCGCACCGGGGTGGCCTTTTGCCAGATCAGCAGCATGCGCCGCAATTTTATATGCGATCACTCCATCCTTTACATCTTTTTTATTGGGCAATCCTAAATGTTCTTTAGGTGTAACATAGCACAACATTGCGCAACCATACCAGCCAATCATTGCAGCGCCTATTGCAGAAGTAATGTGATCGTAACCAGGAGCAATATCAGTTGTGAGCGGACCAAGTGTATAGAATGGAGCTTCACTACATTCTTCCAACTGTTTTTCCATATTCACTTTAATCATTTGCATAGGAACATGACCGGGGCCTTCAATCATAGTTTGCACATCGTGCTTCCATGCGATTTTTGTGAGTTCACCTAAAGTTTTTAATTCGGCAAACTGCGCCTGATCGTTTGCATCGGCAATACTTCCCGGGCGCAAACCATCACCGAGAGAAAATGCAACATCATATGCTTTCATGATGTCGCAAATTTCTTCGAAGTGCGTATAAAGAAAACTTTCTTTATGATGTGATAAACACCACTTGGCCATTATACTTCCGCCTCTGCTAACTATACCTGTAACACGTTTTGCAGTAAGGTGAATGTAACTGAGCAAAACACCTGCATGCACTGTAAAATAATCTACACCTTGCTCGGCTTGCTCGATTAATGTATCGCGATAAATTTCCCATGTTAAATCTTCTGCAACACCTCCAACTTTTTCAAGCGCCTGATAAATGGGAACAGTACCAATTGGAACTGATGAATTGCGAATAATCCACTCTCGGGTTTCATGAATATTTTTTCCCGTTGAAAGATCCATAATGGTATCGGCACCCCAGCGGCAAGCCCACACTGCTTTCTCAACTTCTTCTTCTATTGAAGAAGTGACTGCACTGTTGCCAATGTTTGCATTGATCTTCACTAAAAAATTTCTGCCAATGATCATGCGTTCACTTTCAGGGTGATTGATGTTGGAGGGAATAATGGCGCGACCACGCGCATCTTCATCGAGAACAAATTCAGGTGTGAGCCCCCCTCTAACTCCCCCCGAAACAGGGAGAACTCCAGCGTACAGGCCTCCAAAACTTTCACCATTATGTTGTTTGAGTAAATCGCCATAGTAATCACTCAACTCTTGATGGCGTTGGTTTTCGCGAATGGCGATGTATTCCATCTCGGGTGTAATAATTCCTTTGCGTGCATAATGCATTTGCGAAACATTCATTCCTGGTTTTGCGCGCAATGGTTTGTGAATATTTTTGAAATGAATTTCGCTTAACGCAGAATCTGATAATCTTTCATTTGAATATTGTGATGAAAAACTTTGCAATTGCTCCACATCACCACGTTGCAAAATCCAATTTTTTCGCAATGGACTTAGACCTTCATGCACGTTTACATTTTCATTTACATCGGTATATGGACCACTGGTATCATAAACCGCAATCTTCATTTTCTCTTTCTTAATGGTGCCGTTTTTTATTTCCACCATATCATCAGTTTCAATTTCACGCATGGCAACATGGATGTCGTGAATTTTTCCTTTCACAAAAATCTTTTTTGATTTTGAAAACGGCGTTCTTGTAATTGTTGTGGCCGAGGGAAGTTTGTTTTGATCTTTCATTTTAAAAAATTTATTGTTCACATTTATTTCTGATTATTCCTTTACCAGTTTAAAAATCCTCACCCCTGCCCCTCTTCAAAGGAGAGGGATGGCTGGAGCATCAAGTTTACATTGAATGAAATCTCATTTACTTTTTAAAAGAAAATCAGAAATCATAAATCCCCAATCCGAAATCTTTACCCTCCCTGTGCTGCTTCAATAATAATAACCTCATCATTTTCATTGAGTAAAAATTGGTTCCAGTTTTTTTTTAAAAATACTGAGGCATTTACAGCAACTGCAATTCCATTCTTTTCAATCAATAATAATTTTTGAAGTAATGCCTGAAGATTTAATTCTTCGTTAAATTCCACTGGCTCGTTGTTTACTTTCAATTTCATAATTTCAATTTCGAAATTAAGGAAAGTTCTAAAAATTGAATACTTTTATTTTCCTCACCCTTTTTCCTTTCCGAAGCAGAGGGAAGTGCCAATTTTTAGAACTGTCCATATGTAAAACAAAAAATAAAAAAGAAACTTAAGAGGCGGGACTTTTCGCTTTTCCCTTCGCAGGTATTATCCTGTGCAGGTTTTGAGGGTTTGTTCTCAGTACCCCAAAAATTTGGAGACACCCCTAAAGTTTACGCAGCGAATTTACACCATTGCTAATTGCAAAATGAAAAATGTTTAAGCGATTTTAAAACTTGCTGTGAAAAAGAAAACGCTTCCTTTTCCAAGCTCACTCCTTACACTAATCTCGCCACCCATAAGATTCACCAATCGCCGCGCAATACTAAGGCCAAGGCCAGTGCCACCAAACTTACTGGTGTAAGGATCTCCCAATTGATTGAAAGCTTCAAAAATACTTTCATGTTTATCAGCAGGAATTCCTATTCCCTTATCTTCAATTTCAATATAAAGCTTTGCTAAATTTTCTGCAGATTCCTTTAGCTTAACATTCACATTCACTTTTCCGTTTCTAGAAAACTTTATTGCATTGCCCAAAAGGTTAACAAAAATTTGCTGCAGGCGCTGCTGATCACCAATTAATATTTTCGGAACAACTGCATCAACCTTACTATTGATTTTTAGTTGTTGCAAATCTGCTTTGGCTTTGAATGAATGTATTATATCTCTGAGCAATTTTCTTAAATCAAACTGCTTGCTTTCAAGAATAATTTTTCCCGATTCGATTTTGGAGATGTCGAGCAAATCATTGATTAGTACAAGTAGTGAGTTGCCGGAATATCTGACAATTTCAAGATAGTCGCGCTGCTGTGCATTTAGTTTTGACTGAAGCAACAAATCAGTAAAACCCATAATTCCATTCATTGGCGTTCTTATTTCGTGGCTGATGTTTGCCAAAAACTGACTCTTTGTTCGGCTTGCGTCTTCAGCTAATTCCTTCGCCTTCTTTAGTGATTGTTCAAATTCAATCTGCGGAGAAACATCGCGCCCCATTACTGAAACTCCAATAATTGTTTCATCACTTAGTCGAATTGGGTTTGCGCTAAACTCAACAAAAGATCGCTTGTTGTTAATTAAATACTCTTCAATAAATTGCAGAGATTTTCCGGCTAAACATTCTTCGTATAGAGCAACCCATTTTTTTGATTCATCCTGGCTCAATGCTGCAGTAATTATATCTCCCTTCTTTAGTTCATAGTTATAATGAAGCTTATATACCACGTAAAATGGTTTATTAAAATTTACTACTCTCTTCTCAAGATCAACTGACCATATCGCTTCAACTCGGTTTTCAATCAGCGCTGTGAGTTGTGCTTTACTTTGGCGCAAATCATTTTCCATTTGCTGGCGTTCGGTTATGTCAACTGATGTACCAACCAGTCTTGCGGGTAAATTATTTTCATCTCTTACTAACTTACCTTTTGATTCCAAAAAAATCCAATTACCATTTGCATGCTGAACCCTGTAAACTGAATGAAACAAAGGACTGTTATGATTGAGGTGTGCTTTCAAATTATTAATAAACTGCTCTCTGTCATCAACATAAATTGTTGCAGCCCATTGATCAAAATATTTTGGAGAAGTTTCATCGGTGTAACCACATATTCTTTTTTTAACATGATTGAAAACAACTTCATTGGTAACCAGATTCCATTCCCAAATTCCAACATTGGTTCCTTCAACTGCAGTGTTGAGCAGTAATTCACTGCTTGTTAATGCACGCTCAGTTTTTTTTCGGGCAGAGATGTCGAGAATACTCACCACTCTTACATCTTTACCTTTATAAATGTGCGGGCGTGAATAAACTTCAATGTCGAAACGCGAACCATCTCTTTTTACACCGATCCATTCATCTTCAATAATTTCATTTTTTAATATCCGCTCTTTAAGTTCTTTATGGAATGAAGTGTCATAAAAACTAAGAATACTCTTTCCATTCATTTCATCAGCACTGTATCCAAACATTTTATAAGCGGCGGTATTAAAATCAATTATAATTCCGTCTTGCTGAATAATAATTGCTTCAAGACTTTCTTCCATAAAATATCTTAACCGTTCTTTACTTTCAATAAGTGTTTGCTCTGCCTGCAGTTGCTCTGCAATGTTTTCTGCAATGGAAGACAGGTACCCTATTTCACCTTTTTCATTTCGGTGAGCGAGTATAATTTGAGAAGATGCAACTGTTTCACCTTTTCGGTTTAGAAAAAGCGTTTGCCCTTTCCATGTTCCGGTTCTCACAACTTCGCGCAGTGCATTTCTTCGAATCACCTTTGCAGATTCC
>JAJAYG010000322.1 GCA_026786335.1 Chitinophagales bacterium
ACTTCTTCATCAGGTTTAATTACAGGAGGAGTAAACTTTATTGTTTTAGGAGGAGGTGGTGGTAGATCAGGTGGCGGTGGAGGTGGTGTATTTTTATCTATTGGAGGAGGTTCCGAAAGTTCGGTATAAGTAACTTTTTTAGGAGCAATTGGCGCCTCAGCAGGTTTTAAAAAAGCAATAATGTATGGTGAAGCGAAGGCAAGAAAGAAAATTGTAACAGCAAGTATAACTGAAATAGTAATGTGCTTGCCATAAATTCTTCTTAGAAAATAAGCACCGTAACTTTTATTTCTGTTTTCAAAAACCAAGTCATCAAGACTGGAATTAAGAATTTGTTGCTGATCCATTAATCAATATTTAAAGAATAGATTCTTTTGTTTATTAAATTCCATAAAACTATTTTGGAAGCATAGCAATTTCTTCCGGTGATACTCCTACAATTGCATAAGACTTGATTTGTGCAATCTTCATTTCATCCAAAATATTTACCAGGTTTTCGTATTTAGAACTGTCGGTTGGTTTAATCAAAATAATAACCCCTTTCTGATCCCAGCCATTTGCCTGTTGAAGTCCAAGTACATCATTATTCTTATCAATTACAATCTTTCTGATCTTTGCAAAATTGGTGCTTTCCATTTTTGGATTCTGAATGCTATCGTAATAAATTATTCTGTCATTCTTATCCAAAATAATTGTCATCGCTTCAGACTCCCTGATCTTTGACATTTGAGTTGAGTCTTTAATCTTGGTATCGGGCATTACTACCTGCATTGCTTTTGGCTTAGCCATAGTAGTTGTAAGAATGAAAAAGGTAACCAGCAAAAAGCCAAGGTCAACCATAGGAGTCATATCAATCCTGGTCGACATTTTCTTAGCTCTTACACCGCCTCTTTTTTTTCCGTGGTGGCCACCACCACTTTCACCTAATTCAGCCATTTCGTTTTATTTAATTAATACTTGGTGAAAAATTATTTTAATTGATCTGCTGATGGAGCAGCTTCATCTCCTGTAATTAATCCAAACTTTAAAACTTTACGATCTTCTAAAGTTTTAAAAACATTTTTAACAGCAGGATAATTCGATTTTGAATCTCCTTTAATTAAGATAACCGGATTATTTCCTGCTACACGCGCATTATTAAGCCAAACTCCTAACTCATTAGAAAGATTTAAAGTAGTGTCAACCGGAACTCCAGGCTGTGGGACTTTTTTTCTTTCATCGGGCGGCAAGGCCAGATAACCTTTAAGCATACTCATTGGCATTCCCATGCTGCTGCTTAATGCGAAAGCATTGCGTTCGTCTTCGGTAAAAGTTATTCCGTAATTCTCACCCATTTTATCAATCAGCGTTTTTCTGAAAATCTGATTATCAAGGTCGAAAAAAATCCTTCCGTCAGGTGCAATTGTGATTACCACTTTACCATGATCGGGAGGTGTAGAAAGTGATGTTGATGTTGGCGGGGTTATAATTACCGGCTCATCAGGTCTGAATTGTGTTGTAAGAATGAAAAACGTTACCAAAAGAAAAGCCATATCCACCATTGGCGTCATGTCAATGGAAATACTGGTCTTCGGCATTTTTACTTTCGACATCTCAGAAATTAGTTATAGCGTGAATCAAAAGTATTGGTGATGCTGTATCCTGCTTCATCAATCAGGTAAGTCAAGGTATCAATTCTTGTAGAGAAGTAATTGTAAGCAATAATTGCAAGTGCAGAAGTAACGATTCCAGTTGCTGTATTTACAAGTGCCTCAGAAATACCGACTGACAATGCAGCCGAGTCAGCAGCACCTGATGCGCCAAGCGCTGAGAAAGCGCGAATCATCCCGAACACCGTTCCAATAAGACCTGAAAGTGTTCCTAGAGGCGCGATAGTTGCAATGAAGGGAAGGTTTTTCTGCAGCATCGGAAGTTCAAGCGATGTTGCTTCTTCAATTTCTTTTTGAATTGCAAGAAGTTTTTGCTCATGATTCAATTCTTTGTTGGCAGACATCTCACGATATTTTTTTAACCCTCCTTTAATCACATTTGCAATTGAACCCTTTTGACGGTCACACTCTTTTTCGGCACCATCAAGATCATCAGTTGAAAGGCAATATTGAATTTTGCGAACAAAGTTTGCTGCATTCCCTGAACCATTTGCGCGTGCAAGTGTAAGAAGGCGCTCAATGGTAAATACTAATACAATCATTAACTGGGTTAAAATAATTGGTACAAGAAATCCTCCTTTGTACATGATGCCCAGCAAACTTCCTAATTTGGGTTTCTCTCTTTCTTCGTCAACAAAGTTTGCATGATTGCCGAGGAAAAATTCGAAGATCAAGTAGGAAATCGCATAACTTGCAACAATTACAATAATGGGAAAGAGTGATGAATTACTGTTTTTTTTCTGCATTTGTTAATGGCTTTAAGGGTTTAGATTTTTTTTATTTTAATTCGCAAAAATATGCTTTACTTTTTCTGAACAAAACTTAATTGAAATTAAAATATTGTTTCAGGAATTTATTTATACAATAAAATGACATTTACTCGCTACTTACCTGTTGATTCTTTACCGGCAACACTGTGATGACGACTGTAGAAGAAGTAAACGACAAGACCCAAAGCTGTCCATGCTAAGAATCCCATCCAAGTTTGCTCATCTAGACCAAACATCATGGCCGCACAAACTATTATTCCCATAATTGGAACAAAAGGAACCCATGGTGTTCTGAATGCTCTTTTTAATCCTGGTTCTTTTACCCTCATGATCCATACTCCAATACTTACTAATAAAAATGCTGAGAGTGTTCCAATG
>JAJAYG010000323.1 GCA_026786335.1 Chitinophagales bacterium
CTGTTAATCTGCCAACAAAGTTGAAAATCTTTTAGCGTAGAAGATATTCCAAATAAAACACCATTAAATAAAAACTCAGACTTAATAATATTTTTTTTAGCCATAGTTCTTAAGAAATACTTTTCATTTTACATAAGAAACTATAATTATCTGTCTCAATAAATACACTGTAAAATTGCATGTAATTTATTTAAAAAAAGAAATTATCGGTAATTAACGCATTCTTTGCATTTCATTTTTCAAAATAATTCGATAAAAGGTTGCTTAAAATGTTTTGATTGACTTACTTTGCCCAAAATTTACTAATCACCTAAATCACAGTTTATCTATGTCAGACATCGCAGCAAGAGTAAAGAAAATAATCATCGACAAATTGGGTGTAGATGAAAGTGAGGTAACTCCGGAAGCAACTTTCACTAACGATCTCGGTGCCGATTCTTTGGATACCGTTGAATTAATTATGGAATTCGAAAAAGAATTCAATATCTCGATACCTGATGAGCAGGCAGAAACAATTACTTCTGTGGGTCAGGCAATCGCTTACATTGAGCAATACGCTAAGCAATAATTTTTCCTTATGGAATTAAAACGGGTAGTCGTTACCGGTCTCGGGGCGCTTACTCCTCTTGGAAATAGTGTCTCTGAATATTGGGATAACTTGGAAAAGGGTGTAAGCGGCGGTGGGCCGATCACATATTTTGATCCTTCAAAGTTCAAAACAAGAATTGCCTGTGAGCTTAAGAATTTTGATATCCTAAAGTTCATGGATAAAAAGGAAGCACGCAAGCTTGATAACTATTGTCAATACGCATTAGTTGCTGCTGAACAAGCAGTAATTGAAAGCGGCATTCTTGAGGGCATTGACAAATCACGTATTGGTGTAATCTGGGCAACCGGTGTTGGTGGCATTGATTCCTATGCAAAAGCAGTGATGGAATTTGCTGCCGGCGATGGAACACCGCGCTTTAGTCCGTTTCTTATTCCATTGATAATTCCAGATTTGGCTGCAGGGCATCTCTCGATTAAATGGGGATTTCGCGGACCTAATTTTTCTGTTGTAAACGCATGCGCATCTTCAACCAATTCAATCATTGATGCACTCACCTATTTAAGATTGGGGAAAGCTGAAGTAATTCTTACAGGCGGTTCTGAGTTTCCGCTTTGCATTCCTGCAGTTGGAGGTTTTTCTTCAATGAAAGCATTGAGTGAAAGAAATGATGATCCCTTAACTGCTTCGAGGCCTTATGATAAAGACCGTGATGGTTTTGTTATTGGTGAAGGAGCCGGTGCATTGATACTGGAAGAATTAGAACACGCTAAAGCACGCGGTGCTAAAATATATTGCGAAGTAATGGGTGGTGGAATGTCGGGCGATGCTTATCACATCTCTGCACCGCACCCCGATGGAATTGGTGTAATGCAAGTGATTCGAGAAACACTAATGGATGCTTCAATGAAACCTGAGGATATTGATTATGTAAATACACATGGAACTTCTACACCACTTGGCGATACTGCTGAATTAAAAGCCATTAAAGAAACTTTTGGTGAACATGCCTACAACATCAGCATTAGTTCAACAAAGTCAATGACAGGGCATATGTTGGGTGCTGCTGGTGCTGCAGAAGCAATTGCTTGCATAGGTGCAATGGAAAGAAGTTTTATTCCACCTACGATAAATCACTTTACTGATGATCCGAATGTTGACCCAAAACTTGATCTCACTTTTAATACTGCAAAGAAGAAAAATGTGAGAGCAATAATGAGTAACACCTTCGGATTCGGTGGGCATAATGCAGCTGTGATATTTAAGAAATACGAAGGTTAAAATTTTAAAGTTGAAAACACTTGAACCTCTGTTGCTGAAAAATCAACAGAGGTTTTTTATTTTTCGGAAAATGAAATTGGATTGATAAGAAGTTTTTTTTCGAAGAATCGCAAGCTGCTAAAGAAGCTCACACAACTCACCGGTGCTTCTCCTTCTAATTTACATTTATATGAGACGGCATTGCAGCACAGTTCGCTTTCTGAAAATACTTATGAAAGTAATGAGCGGCTTGAATTTTTAGGAGATGCCATATTAAGCGCCATTGTTGCTGACTATCTCTACAAAAAATTTCCATACAAAGATGAAGGCTACCTCACCGAGATGCGTTCAAAAATGGTAAGCCGTAACCAACTTAATTCCGTTTCGCAAAAAATGGGAATCGATCAGTTAATTAAATTTAATGGCGGTGATTCTCTGATGAATAAAAAATCACTTTCAGGCAATGCACTTGAAGCAATAGTGGGCGCAGTTTATCTTGATAAAGGTTTTAGGAGTGCCGAAAAATTTGTTCTTCGCAAAATTGTAAAACCATATCTTGATATTGAGGAGCTGGAAATTTCAGAATTCAATTACAAGAGTAAGTTGCTTGAATGGTCGCAGAAGAATGGCAAGCAACTTTCGTTTTTATTGATTCATCAATCAAGAGTTAAGCATAGAACACTATACAAAGTAGCGGCAACAATTAACGGAGAAGAATTTGGTATTGGAGAAGAAACAAATAAGAAGAATGCTGAAAAACTTGCTGCAAAAAAAACTTTCGAGATTTTAAAATTAAATGTCGGGGAATTTATGTGATTGCCAAATTGAAAACCACTCAGTTCTGCGATTGTTTTCTTTCCAAAACTTCTCATTCAAATTTATTTTAGCAAATCTCTTATTTGTTTATCAATAACATTGTACCACTCCTGTTGACTTTCACGAGGCGGCATTCCTACATGCACATAGCGAACAATTCTTTTCTCATCTACAAGAATTAGAACGGGATATCCTGCAATCAAGAAATCTTTTACTATAGAATCACATGCTGTTCGAAGCGAATTATCAGGATTTCGATTTGAACAAGTTGCAAGAACCGGATAGTTCATTAAGGGAAAATTATAGGTCATTCTTAGTTGATACCCCATAGTTGAATTTGGAGTAACGCTGTTAAAATCTTTTACGTCACTCTCGGCATTTGGAAAAATGGATAGAACACTAAATGAAGAGTCGTTAAAAATTTCCTGAATCTTATTGAGCCACTCTATTTGCTGAAGCGAGCCGATGTTTACCAGATTTCCGAAAGCAAGTACTATTACTTTGTTTTTTAAAAAAACCGAATCAACTTTTTTACTTTGAATAGTTGTTCCGCTAATTTCAGGCACTTTATGCCCCATCAATTTACGTGGCTGATACCACGAACTGTCAACTTTTTGAGCCCTGGAAAAACTGGGGAGAAAAAAAATTACTAACCCCAAAATAAGTAATTGCTTTTTGAAAATCTGATTCATAAAAACTAGTGCCAAAATAAATCTTTAATAGAATTTGAAATGGAAGGCACAAAAAAATAATTTCAAAAACTTACAACAAAAATCCAAGTCCAATATTAAAATTAAAAAGAAGATAACCCGATATCCTGGATTTTACATCACGTTGAAGATTGCCTATATCTCCGATGTTTCTATTTGCTACATTCTCTGAAATTCCCATGTTTGTAATACCAAATGAGCTGGCTGTGTTAATGAATATGCGATCATTAATAAAATTCTGTCGACCGTAAGAAAAAATTAACCCATAAAAAGATTGTGATTCAAAGGAAGATATTTCTGAAATATCAGAAACATAATTATAGTTAGAGTCTTGAGGTGTAAGCAATTTACCAGAGTTGATCTTCATTTTACCATAAATAAATTCCCACTTGGTATAAAAACCAACAGGTGCAATAAATCCTTTTTTCCGGAAGGAATATTTTTTTATATAAACGCTAAATGCAGGGCCATGCATATTAACATCGCCTGTAAATGCCTGCGACCTTTCAAAATCCCAAGCATACTTGTAAAAAAAAACATCATTCAATTTTGTGGAGCAATACTTTAGCGATCCGCCAAGTGCCACAGATTTTGAAATCACATAATCAATTGTAACATCATTTCTAAAATTTAAACCAACGTGAGTTTTGTAATCACCATTTTCTTTCAGCTTTGGTTGTAGTGAAATAAAGAATGCGGGTGTATAGGAGATTGATAATTTTCGCCCCATATAGCCAGGTGCTTGTGCCATACAAAAATTTGATTCAATAATTAATAAAAAAATTATTGTGCAGTATTTCATTTGGCAGCTGAATCTTTTTTCATCTGTTGGAAAATGTAATAGAGGTTACTCTTCTTAATTGAAGTTACATCATTTGCCTTTATACTATTTGCATACTCCATTTCAAATTCACCGGTTTCTCCATTTGCAACCATCGTAAAGATTACAGTATTATACTTTGGTTTAACAGCCCATGCAATTGTAAATGGAAGCACGGGGAAATAAATTGCACTTAAGATTAATTTGCCCACAACATATTGCTTTTTCTCATGAAAATTAATTACACCGATCCATGCAAAATGATCTGTATTATATTTATGAATAAGCGACATCATTTCTTTATTATTGGAATTAATTACGGGAACATCTTCATGATCTAACTCTTCACTAATCCAGTTGTTCAGAATTGCCAGGTCATTAAATTTAGCAGTATTTGTTTCATCAAGTATCATTGTTTCAAGGTATTCGATTTGTAATCCAACAGCATCAGAGCATGAATTGATTTGTGATTGCAGGTCAAGTTTAAGTTCTTCTGCTGCTTCAAATTTTAATGGATCTTTTGAAGTTTCATCAACAATGAGGTAAAGTGGATTTACAATAACAACCTTTTTTATTCCAATTGCAAAATCCTGATGACCATTTTTCTTTTTAGGCTCAGCAAGCGAATTCTTCTTGTTAAATTCAATTGATGCATCGCTAAACAATTTCTTAAAACCGGAGTCACTCAAATAGTCAACAAATGCATATCGCCAATAGGCTGTTTGAATATTTTTATCTGATTCAAAAGTCTTAATTTTTTCAACTTTTGTTTTTTGTTCATCCGGCTTGTTCTTAATTGAATCGGGAACCATTGCAACATAAGTGTTTCTAAAATCATCAACACCTAAATCATGCTTCGCAACCATTTCATTTGTAAGTGCTGTGCAAATTTTTTTAGTAGTTGCATCATTGGAATCTGCGAGCAGTGTAATGTAGGCATACCTTAGAGCGAGCACATTAAAATCCTTTGATGGAAGCTTGTTAAATAAATAATATATCTGTTGTGATTCACCTTCAACATCTTTATAGTAAACACTATGATTAGTTGAATGATCATGGTTTTTATACATGCTCGCGCCATACAACGAGCGGTTAATTATTTTTTTGAGAAAAATATTGTTGGGGTCTTTTTGTTGTAATAAGTATGCATTGTAAAACGCTTCTTCAAAATCGCAATTATTTAAATGAAGAAGGCAAGCTTCGAAACGGCAAATTTTTCGAATTCTATTAAACTCGTTTTCAGAAACTACATAAAGTTTTCTTTCACTATCCCCTTCATCTTTTAATGCTTCACGCATTGCTGCACGTCTTTTCTTTATATTGGGGTGTGTGTTTTTTTCATCATCATAATTATCTACAGCTGTAATTGCGTTTACCGTTTCAAGAAAATATTCTTGCGGGATCTCATAATTTTTGTCATTAAAATAATCTCTTGAGAATTCAACTTCATCGAAAGGCAAATATGAATAGAGTAAAACATCAAAAACTTTTTCTGCAGCTTCAAATGAGTAATTCGATTTCTTATACAACTCAAGCCCTAGTAGATCAGCTTCGCTTTCCAGCTCTTTTGAATA
The DNA here is from genome assembly GCA_026786335.1 of Chitinophagales bacterium. Taxonomy (GTDB): domain Bacteria; phylum Bacteroidota; class Bacteroidia; order Chitinophagales; family UBA10324; genus JAJAYG01. Next base: position 5,728 of record JAJAYG010000323.1, read on the forward strand.
TGAAAATGCTTTGGTTTCTATATCATTAGGGTTTAAGTTTTTGTAAATTCCTCTCCCCTTTACCATCGCCTTATTTTCAAC
>JAJAYG010000324.1 GCA_026786335.1 Chitinophagales bacterium
AACTTCAAAAAAAAATATTTTTTTCCCCAATGAAAATCAAAATTGAATCAAGGCATTTAAGTGATGGCGTGGTGGTTTTAAAGCCCGAAGTTTTTAAAGATGAGCGTGGTTTTTTTGAGGAAACATTCCGTCAGGATATTTTTCAGGAACTGGGATTGCCTTACAATTTTGTTCAACACAATCACAGCGGGTCGGTTAAAGATGTTGTGCGCGGTTTGCATTTTCAATGGGAACCCGGAATGGGAAAGTTAATGCGTGTTACAGTTGGAACAGCATTTTTAGTTGCTGTTGATATTCGCAAAGGATCACCGACTTATGGTAAGTGGTATGGCAGAGAAGTTTCGGCTGATAACAAGCTGATGATTTTTGCACCGCCAAGTTTTGCAAGAGGTTTTGCTGTGCTAAGTGATTATGCAGAGATACAATACATCTGCACGGGCATTTACAACAATAAAGCTGAGAGCGGAATTCTTTGGAACGATCCTGCAATTGGTGTTCAATGGCCGGTTGCAAATCCAATTCTTTCAAAGAAAGATGAGGTTGCTCAAACACTTGCAGAATGGACGGCGAGAACTGAGTCGGATAACTTTAAATTCTAATCAAGTATTAATTTTTAAAAAGGGATATTGAATATAGAATAAAAAATATCGAAAAACGAATTTCATTTATTCATTTTCCTATAAATAGTTATTTTAAAAACCAAAATAAACAGAATGAAAATTTTAATCGCAGGTGGTGCAGGATATATTGGCTCGGTAGTAATTCCAAAAGTTTTAGATCGCGGCTATGAAGTTGAAGTAGTTGATTTGCTCTGGTTTGGTAATAATTTGCCGAAAGGAGTGAAGGTGCATCAGAAAGATATTTTTGATCTCACCGAAAAAGATGTGGAAGGTTTTGATCAGGTAATTTTTCTCGCCGGTTTATCGAATGATCCCATGGCAGAATTTTCACCTGCAAAAAACTTTATAGCAAATGCATCATCAACTGCTTATCTCGCATATATTTCAAAACGTGCTGGAGTAAAAAGATTTATTTATGCAGGTTCATGCAGTGTATATGGTTACACCGTGAATGAGTTGTATGATGAAACCAAACCTGCTTCATCAAACTATCCTTATGGAATTTCAAAGTTGCAAGGCGAGCAAGCAGTAATACAAATGCAGGACGAAAATTTTTCGGTAATTGCATTTCGGCAGGGAACAGTGAGCGGTTATAGCCCTCGCATGCGACTAGATTTGATTGTGAACACCATGTTCAAGAGCGCATTAATGAATGGAGAAGTGATCATCAACAACCCTTCGATCTGGCGACCGATACTTGCAATTTCAGATGCTGCAAATGCTTATGTGCGTGCAATTGAAGCAGCACCAGCTATTTCAGGAATCTTCAACATTGCTTCTGGAAATTATACAGTAGGTGAAGTGGCAGATTATGTAAAAGAAGCAGTTGATAAAAAGTTAGGCAAGAATGTAAAACTCAACATCAAGAATGTTCAGGACTTCCGCAATTATAAAGTTACCAGTGAGAAAGCGATGAACATGCTCAGCTTTAAGCCTGCACACAATGTTGAATCAATTTTAGAGGAACTCATTTTCAACCTTGATAAATTTAAAGACTTCGACAATCCTAACTACTACAACATTCAGGTGTTTAAAACAATGGGATAAAGGGAATTTAAAATTCAAAATTCAAAAATCAAAAATCAAAAGTCAAATAAATTCCAAGTCAAAAATTTCAATGGCTAATCATTTGAGATTTGGTAATTGGTGCTTGATTCTTTCTTGTTTCGAAGGAATCCTGCATTGGAGTCCTTAGGACCTTCGGGAAATTTTGCAGTTTGAATTTTGATAATTTAAAAGTTTCATTTCAATAAAAAATAATCAATGAAGATCGCCATCATAGGAGCCAATGGTCAGTTAGGAACTGATTGCAGTGAAGTGTTTTCACAAAATCATGAAGTGGTTGCACTTAACCATTCCGATATTGAAATCGCTGATATTGATTCGGTAAAAAAAGTTTTGGGTGAAATGAAACCCGATGTAGTTGTTTGCACTGCAGCCGCACACAACGTTCCCAAGTGTGAGAGCGAACCCAATGTTGCTTTTAAGATCAATGGCATTGGTTCTTTAAATCTTGCAAAAATTTCTGCTGAGCTTGGTTATAAACTCGTACAGTATTCCACCGATTATGTTTTTGATGGAAGCAAAATGAAACCTTACACCGAAACCGATGCTGTTTTTCCGCAGAGTGTTTATGGAATTACCAAATATGCAGGTGAGCAATTGATCATGAATTACTGCGAGAAATTTTTTGTGATTCGTGTTTCAGGAATTTATGGTAAGGTGCCATGCCGTGCAAAAAACAACACCAATTTTATTGTGAACATGGTGAATGCCGCGAAAACAAAACCCGAAGTTCGTGTGGTGAATGATGAAATACTTACCCCAACTCCAACAAGAGAAATTGCAAAAAATACTTTGAGCTTAATTGAAACCGATGCTTACAATCTTTATCACATGACTTGCGAGGGCGAAACATCGTGGTACGATTTTGCAAAAACAATTTTCGAAACACTTGATCTTAAAACTCCTTTGTTTCCGGCAAGTGTAAAAGATTTTCCAATCGTGGTAAAACGCCCGTTTTATTCGGTGCTTGAAAATGCAAATCTTAAAAAGATCGGTCTCAACCAAATGCCTGAGTGGAGGGGAGCGCTGGTTTCTTTTTTGAAAGAGAATTATTACCCCTGACCCCTAAAGGGGAACACACCGATTGAAATGGTGTCAAATTTTCGAACTGCATATTCTTTGTTAGAACTTGCTTTTTGGTAAATACCTTTTGATTTCGTCGACTACTTTATCAATCTGACTAATGACTTGTTCATTGGTAAAACGAATAACTTTTATTCCAAGCCGATTTAACTCTTCAGTTCTTGCTTCATCAACTTCGCTTTGTTGAAGATGAATTTTACCGTTAGGTTCTATAATCAATTTTGCGGAGTGACAATAAAAATCTGCTGTAAATTTGAAACAGGAGGTTGAGGTTTAAAATGAAAACTTAATTGTTTTTTTTGAAGATGAGACCAAAGCAGTTTCTCTTCATCAGTCATTTTCTCTCGTAGTTCTTTTGCCAATTTGAAAATTTCGGGAGAAGCACCATAAAACATATTTTGCTCATCCATAATTTTTAGATACAATTTTATTTTTATAATTGAAAATAGAAATAAAATCTCAAGGACACTTTATTGTTAAATCGGAGTGATCCCCTTTAGCGGTCATGGGTTTTACTAAGGTGTGTTTCAATCGGTAACCCGATCCTGCCTGCTTTCTCTTTGCCAATTTGAAAGGTCTTGCATATATGACATGTCCCGGACTGGCGCTCGTTTGCAGAAGAGCTCGTGCGTAAGCGAACGAGTGCCTGCATTAATCATAAAATGATTTCGAGTTTTAGAAACCCTTCTCCCGCAGACGTGTCTTTGCCCGCAGCATTTTTGCGCGCAAGCACGGGACGTGTCGTATGATTGAATACTATTTTCTATCCCTTAAAAATAAAATTAATTTTTTCTTTCTGAAGAATACTCGCTGAAATCGGTCGAGAGTTTAAGGAAACTGCTTGTAAATAATTCTTCTCGGCAGAAATCTCGAAAGCCAAATTGTATCGCCCCGAATCACAGAACCTATGCGCTAACTTTCGGTTCTGGTTTTTACAACTATTCTGTAATGATGAGAATATCCGCGTAATTTTTTTAATCCTGTTATTCGGGAAATGTCTATTGCTGATTCCATGGATTCAATTTTCGAAAGCAGTGCAAATCGTAACGATTGACTTTGAACTTTTTTTA
>JAJAYG010000325.1 GCA_026786335.1 Chitinophagales bacterium
GTCGAATATTTTTTGATTCAGCAACTCTTCAAACAGAGATGAATAAACTGCTGCAACTTTTGAGTCATTAATTACATGTACAACATTGCCTTGCCGGTATGTACCGTTCTGTGTAAAGTTGGTTGAGCCGGTGAGTACTTGTTGTGGCTGAAAATTTAAGGCAGCATCTTTTTTACTCAATACAACAAACTTGTTATGTGTGATACTATTAGTAAGCCGTGCAGTAATATTTTCTACATGAAGATTGAGTTGCTGAACAGATGCAACGTTGAGTAGCGTTTGCTCATCACCAATTTTTGCGTGGTACACAATGCGGATTTCTGCACCTTGCTTCTTTGCTTTATTGAGTGCGTCAACAATTGATTGCAATTCAAATTCATAAATGCAAACATCAAGGCGATCGCCCGCAGTTGCCTGCGTTATATAACTTTGAATTTTTTCAAGCAATCCGCGGCTGAGCCACTTTCTTGCTTTGTCGTCATCAAAAGATTTTGGATCATACACATCGGGATTCACATTAGGGAAGGCTCTTTCAAAAGCTTGTGAAGCAGCAACGGCGCGATTAAAAATCACCTGATGTTTTCCTTTATCGAGTGCGAGTGTTTGCACTGTAATGGATGGGCCTTCTACCAACTCTTGCTTACCGCTGTAATATCCATAGATGGTGTAAGAATATTCTGTATCGGGGTATACAGAATAATCAGACCATCGGAATTTTTGAATGGGTGCATACTTCGAGTCAATAGGTTCGTATGTTTTTATTTTAGGATCGGGGAACTGCAATAAATTTTTGAGCCATGTTTTTTTCTTCTGCCCTTTGAAAGTTGTTTCACGATAGATTGAAAAGCCAAGAAAGTTTTTTCGATATTTTTTTACAACATCAAAAGCCAACAATATTCCGGTGGTGCCGGGAATGCCTGTAACGGAGAGGTTATTTTTTTTGCTGTGGCTACGCATGAAATTTTTTTTTTGGATGAGAAGCATTGAAAATGAAATCGAAATGTAGGAATGATTTATTAGAAATTTATTTTTTATGGGAAAGAAATCAATTCAAAAAAAATTTCATTTCCAAAAATGATATAAAATATTTCTTCTGAGTTTCGCAAAAATTTCAGAGGCATAAAAAAATTTCGCTCGGCGGCACTTCTATCCAGTTTAATCATGGAACGATTTCTCATTTCATCCGCTGCCGCATGGCTTCATACAACATCATTCCGGCAGCAACCGACACGTTGTAAGAGTCGAAAGTATTTGCCATTGGGAGTTTAACAATCAGGTCAGCAATGCGAAGTAATTCGGTGTTAATTCCCTCCCCTTCAGAACCCATTATGATTGCAGTTGGAATGGTTAAGTCAGCAGCATGAATGTATTCTGCCGCACCGCCATCTGCTGCCAGAATTTGTATGCCGCTTAGTTTCAAATTCTTTACTGTGTGAATCAAATTTTTTTCGCGGCACACATGCAATTTGTTTAATGCACCGGCCGAAGATTTAATGGCCTCTGAATTTAGCGCCGCTGTTTCTGATTGGGGAATAATGATGGCATGAACGCCGGAAGCAAAGGCAGTTCGGGCAATGGCTCCGAAATTTCTTACATCGGTAATGCGATCGCAAATAATGAGCAATGGCAATTCTCCCTTTTCATAGATTGCTGCAATTACATCTTCAGTTTTGTAAAATAAAATGGGCGATGCAATTGCGGCGATACCCTGATGTGCTGTTCCCAACCGATCGAGTTTTTCAATGGGAACAAATTGCACAGGAATAATTCTCTCCTGTGCAACTTTTAGAATTTGCGAGACACTTGATTTTTGAATTCCGTTTTGAATAAAAATTTTCTCAATGCTTTTTCCCGAAGCCAGTGCTTCTTCAATTGCATGAACACCTCTTATAAGTATCGGCTTTTCTTTTCGGTGTTGAGCTGGTTGATTCAAAAGAGGGGCTTCGTTTTTTTATTAAAGAAAGAAATGGGAATGAAGAAAAACGTTTTCTTCATTCCCAAACATTTACTTTTTATTCAACACAATTCTGCTATTGATTCTGCGGGGTATAGAAATTATAATACTTCTCAAGTGTTGCTTTCGCTTTATCACTGAACTCTTTGTCGCCATTCTTCTCGGCAATATTTGCACAATTATTAATTACATACAAGCCTTCATTAATGTCGTCGTTAAAATATCTTCTCGTGCCTGCATCTTGCGAAGTGTAGTATCTCAACTGATCTGTTGTGATGGTTAACATTCTCTCCAACAGTTTCTTCGACTTATCATAAGCACCTGCTTCGCTGTAATTAAATGCAAGACCTACATCATAAGGTGTTAGCGGAACATTATATTCAGGCATCACCACCATACATTTATCCAAAACTTTTATTGCTGAATCTTTTTTTCCTGCTGCAATTAGCGCTGCGGATAGTCTTGAGAAATTTGATCGCATGTTCGTCACCATTCTTAATACATTTTCATCAAGATAAACTTCGTGCTTGTCTACCCCGCCCCATGCAAACTTATTCATGATGTTGTTATACATAAGATCGGCTTGCGGAGCGCCGGGTAATCGATCGTTTGTTTTACAGACATAAGGTACCAGGCGGTAAGTAAGTCCTTCCTGTTGAAAATAATTATTGAGGCCTAAATATGAATCAGGAGAAACCGATATAGCAAAATAAATCGGGCGTTTCCATAAATTACTTCTTAGAATTTCAAGAGTGAGAATATCATTTTTAAGTAATGTTCCCTTGTTTAATTTCCATTCAATACGATCTAAAATTTTTGAAGTATCAGATGGCTGAACAACATTGCCTTTGATTATTTCATTTTTGTCAACTGGTATAAAAATATTTTTAGTAGGCAAATAGTTGGACTTGTCGTTTCCGTAGTCAAGCATCTTTTTGGGGTCATTGGAGAAAATAAAATCAAGCACAGTATTAATTGCGTAATACTGATTTTGGTTAATGCTCTTATTCTCATAATACCTAACATAATCTCTGTTTGATCCGCGGTAGCTATCACTATCCATTGAAAGTATCACGGCTTCGCTTCCGTTTATTTTTCTTCTTAATTCATCTATATACCAATCAACACCAAGTAAACTCAAGTTAACTATACGAACATCAGTTCTAATTCCTTCAACTTCCTGAGCATACCACAACGGATAGGTATCATTATCTCCTTGAGTAAATAAAATTGCATTTGGTGCACATGACTCCAAATAATTTCTTCCCATGTCGCGTGCCGTATACCTGTTTGAGCGATCATGATCATCCCATCCCTGCACTCCCATTAATGTTGGAGCCACTGCTGCAATTAAGATAGCTGCAATCGCGGCATTTTTTGGTGAAGTTCGCTTCAACAGTAAATCAAAGAGCCACAAAACACCAATACCAATCCAGATTGTAAATGCATACACCGAACCTGCATAAGCATAATCACGCTCACGTGGTTGTATGGGTGTTTGATTAAGGTAAAGTACAATTGCTAAACCCGTGAAGAAGAAAAACAGCAGCACTACAAATGCATCATTTTTATTTTTCTTGAAATGAAAAAGCGCACCTAACAAACCTATGA
>JAJAYG010000326.1 GCA_026786335.1 Chitinophagales bacterium
GGGTAACATCAAACAATTTATGCAAACCATTGGCAAAGGAAAATATGTGCTGGTAATCATCAGTGATAAATATTTAAAGTCGGAAAACTGCATGTATGAAATTTTGGAGATCAAAAACTACGGCTCTATTTATGATCGCATTTTCCCCATTGTTTTAAATGATGCAAAAATCAACAATGAAATTGATCGCATCGACTACATCAACTATTGGGATCAAAAAGTAATTGAGTTGAAAGAAAAAGTAAAGACCATTCAAGATCCGGTAGGAATTGGAAAAGTGATTGAGAAGGTAAATCAACTTTCCGACATCCGCCGAGTGTTTGACGACATTACTGATATGCTAAGAAATATGAATACGCTCTCACCCGAAATTCATAACAATACCAATTTCGAAGCGCTCACAAAAGCGCTTGACAACAGGATTCAAAAAGAAAGTTCAAATTAATTCGAATGCAAAATTTAAGATACCCTGGTATAAGGCCATTTACTGCTGAAGATCAAAATTTATTTTTTGGCAGAAATGAAGATGTTAGATCATTGTTGCAACTGATTGCAACAGAAAACCTGATTGTACTTTATGGTAAAGCAGGATTTGGAAAAACTTCATTGCTCAATGCCGGAGTTATTCCTGAATTAAATAAGGAGGGAAATTTTCAAACCATGCTCATCCGGTTCGGAACTTTTCTTGCCGATAACAGCATAAGTCCGCTTGAAAATTTCAGCAAAGCAGTTCAATTAAATGTTAATCAGGATAATTTTATTCATTCCAAATTAATAGCTGCAGAGAATGTAACAGAATCAAAACTCTGGTATTTGTTTAAATCAAAGCAGTTTTCATCAGAATCAGAAACTAACATCATTGTCTTTATTGATCAGTTTGAAGACCTCTTCACTTATCCCGAAAAAGATATAGCAGAATTTAAAAAGGTAATTGCTGAACTCATTAATGTTTCAGTGCCACAACAACTCAGGAATATTTTAAAAGAAAAATTACTTGCCGACAAAAACTATCTTACGAAAGAAGAAGCCCTGGCATTATTTAAATCAATTAATATCAAAATAGTTTTTTCCATTCGGTCAGATAAGTTGAGTTTATTAAACCGACTCAGTGATTACCTGCCGAATATTTTAAAAAAGTGTTACGAACTGAAGCCGCTTACTGAAGTGCAAGCAAGAAGTGCAATTCAAGAACCCGCTAAACTCACCGACAAAGAATACACAACAGAGCCCTATACTTTTGATGAAAATAGTTTGAATGAAATTATTCGTTTCTTAAATAAAGATGGCCAGCAGAATATTGAAACATTTATACTACAATTAGTTTGTCACCATGTTGAAGCCATTGCGGAAAAAAAGAAACTGGCAGCTGTTTCAACTGCTGACTTAGGTGATCTGCAAAATGTGTCGCGTGATTTTTATGAAAACGTAATTGGATCATTAAACACATCTGATCAACTTAAAGCAAGAATTTTTATAGAAGAAGGGTTGATCTTTGAAGAAGATCAGCGCCGCATTCAAATGTATGAAGGGCAGATAATTAAAAATTTTGTGCGTGCAGAAGAGTTGAAGAAATTACTCGACTCTCATCTTTTACGATCAGAACAATTTAGTACCGGCGGATTTACTTATGAACTATGCCATGATATTTTGGTGCCACCAATTTTAAAAGCTAAATCATTAAGACTGCAGACTCAAAAAGAAAAAGAGGAAGTTGAAAGAATTAAAGTTTTAAAAAAGGAAGCGAAAATTGCTGCAAGAAAAAAAACAAGTAGGGTACTTTTAATAATGTCGATCATTGCTGTAATGCTAATATTTTTTTTCATTTTATATTACAGAGACTCACAGATCAAAGCAGAGAAGCAACAAGCAATTATAGCCCAACAATTTAAAAATGAAAAACAGAATGATAGTATTATGACCATCATCTCTGCCTATGTAACAGAAGTAAGAACTCAGTTGAATGCAGGGAGTAGTTTAGAAGCTACACTGCCCGCAGATACAGTAATAGAAAGGTTGCGTGAGTTTACTAAAACTGCGGCAGCTTGGAGATATTATGCCAAGCCATATAGTAAAGGATCCACTTGCGCAAGAAACAAAATGCCATTAGACAAAGCACTTAAGAGTGCCAATCTTACAGTAGATTCTGCCCAGTACAAGATGTTTTTAAAAGGCTACAACTACCGCTTGAAATTCGATAGCTTGAAGGGATTAACAGCCGATACCTTGGTTAACAAATGAAAATTATCACAACTACACATTTAAATTAAATTTACAATCTCAACAAAATGTTATGCTCAGGAAATTTACAAAACAAACAAGCGCGATTCACTTTGGAAATTCAATAGGATCAATTCTCACGGTGATTTTCCTTCTTGGTTTTTCTTATTCTGCTAACGCTCAAATTGTTCCTATTCAAAATCTAAGATGGTCGCCTGATGGTAAATCATTATTGTTCGACCTTAACCAAACAACTATCTATTCTGTATCGGCCACACCGGGGTCAAAACCGATTCCATATTTACCGGGGCAAGCAACTAAAAATTCCGAAGCTTCATTTTTGCCTAATGGTTCTATTGTTTTCACTTCTGACAGAAATTCAAATTTTGATATTTTTTCTGAGTCAAATAAAAAAGTAACGGCCTTAACTACTGATCCTTTAAATCAAAAAAGCCCCTCAGTTTCACATGATGGAAAGAAAATTGTTTTCTTGCAGGAGACTGCAGATGAGTCAGACATTTACAATGCTTGTGTAATGAATGCCAATGGAAATGATTCTAAGAGAGTTGAGATTACTGCTAAAAATGTAAAATCACCATCATGGCTTGACAACAATACAATTCTTTGTTCAATAAAGGAGGCAGCAATCCCTTTCGAAATCTGTGCTTTGGACATCACCACAAAAAAATATTTAAAACTTACTGACAATAAGTTTATGGA
>JAJAYG010000327.1 GCA_026786335.1 Chitinophagales bacterium
GCGCAAGCTGTAAAGAACCATAGTGATAGTTGCCGCCGAATTCTTCAAGCGTAAGTGCAGCCCACGAAAAGAGATCCAATTGATACAATACATTGTTTGAAAAAATCATGCTCAGGTAAAGCAAACTGTCATTGGGAGAAAATTCAATTCCATAAGCACCTGTTGTAAAAGAGAAATAAGAAGTGAGGTTTACATCATTTGATAAAATTCCTGTTGCCCGATCAAAGTCAAACAAATCAATGCGAATGGTACTGAAAGTATTTACCATCACTAACTTATTTCCGCTGTGTGATGTTTTTAACTGGCCAATAATGGTGCTTGCATCACGGTTTGGTCCAATGGCTGTTTCAACCGGAATACCTACTCCTTCTGCAGTTACAGGATATGCATTGAATTTCTTGTTACCCATTTGATGCACGATTACCCAAACATCCTTTTCGTTTGCATTTAAAATTGCGGTAATGCCTTCAACACTTGCACCCAGCAACTGAATGTTTTTTTGATTGATGATTACATCACCATAGCCGCCATTTAAATTCATATTAACTACTGAATACCAAACTCCCCCATTCGGAGTAATGTGGCTGCCCATTGTAAAAACATAATACAGATTGCAACTATCAGGATTGTGAACAATAATTGATTGTGCCGATGAAGTATCACCTTTTAATCCCGATCCATTCGGCATCAGATTGTGATTGCGGTCCCAAATTTTTTCTCCGTTTTCGTAGAAGAGAAGATTGCCATTGTTGTCACATGCAGTTGCACAACCTTCAAAAATTTCCATAGCGCTGTTGGAAAGTGCAACCGGAGAACCACTGTTAAAATCAATGCCTGCATTATCACCGAAGTACCAGATGTTGCCTGCGTTTTGCGCATCACTTAAAAAGGTAATGAAGCCACTGATAAAAAGTAAACTGAATAATTTTTTCATTGCTGAAAAAAATTAATGCGTAATCAAAATCTTTTTGTTGAAGATGTTGTAATGTGATTTCCCCGAAGGGGTCCATTCGGACAATTCAAGAAAATAAACACCTGCTGCAATTGCTCCAAGATCAATCGTGGTGGTAAAATGTGCAGTAATATTTTTTGGGTTTGAAGTAAATAAAATTTGCCCGAGCGCATTTGTTACAGTAATAGTTGCCTCACTTATTTGTGAATTCATGAATTCAACTGTAATTAATCCCTTTGAAGGATTCGGATACACTGCGAAAAATTCATTACCCGAAATATCTTCCATGCCCGTTACTAAAACATAAAGTGTATTGGATGAAACACAACCTGTTTCATTCGAAATTACTACAGTATAAAAACCTGTTTCAGTAGCTGTGTAAGATTGTTGTGTTGCGCCCGAAATGTCTATACTGTTGAATTGCCACTGATAATTATTTGCAGGTGATGAAGTGAGCACATAACCATTTTGTGTAATCGTTGGTAAAGGTGGAGTTGCATTTACCGCCATATAATCTGCAAGAAGCAAAGTGTCGCTTATTCCTAATCCATTGGTTGTAATTAATGTTACATCATAAGTTCCCGGAGTATTGTAACAAATTTGAGTTGGATTTTGAAGTATAGAAGTTGAAGGACTGCCGCCTTCGAAAGTCCATTTCCAGCTAACCGGATTGTTTTGTGAGAAGTCATAATAGTCAGTGCAAAATTTTTGACAGATGTCAGTATCACTCGACCCGAATTGAGTGAGCGAAAAATAAAAGGAGTCAATTGCAGTGCAGCCATTTGAATCAATTGTTACAGCATACCAACCCGACTGCGTTGCAGTGTAAGATTGATTGGTAGCGCCGTTAATTATTCCGCTGTCGAAATACCATTGATAAGAATCAGCAGCATCACTGCTTAAAACATTTCCCGCCTGTGTAATATTTGCTGAGGGTGTTGCGTTCACTGTAATATAGCCGGTAAAAGTGATGGTATCATTTCCGTTTGCACCAGTTGTAATTAGAGTTACATCATAAACTCCCGATGTACCGTAGCAAATGTTGGTTGGGTTTTGTGCAGAGGAAGAATTTGGTAATCCGCCGGGGAAACTCCAATCCCATGCAGTAGGGCTATTAGTAGACTGATCGGTAAAGTCAATGCAATTGTTTGCACAGAATGAATTATCTGAAACCGAAAAATCGGGTACACCAATACTGCATCCAAGCCAGTTAACAATGTAGTTAGGCAATCCTAAATAATTTGTGTGAGGCGAAGTGCTGAATCCGTTGTTTACATAATTGCAGGCGGCACCCAATGCATCAGGGTTTTCAATCTCAGCAAGATTGTAAACGTTGTATCGGTTGATATAAATTTTTCCATCGGGTCCCATTTGCAAAGTTCCTAAAATATCATTGGTGGAACTCAAAACAGTTTTAGATGCAATGATGAGTGAATCGGTTGGCTGAGTCATATCTAACTGATAAACTTCACCGGGATAATAATCTACGTTACCAAGGTAGAGTCGTTTACCATCGCAACTCCATTCAATTACATAAGCCCAAAAATTATCAGCCACATAAATAGTGTAATCAAACGTGAGCAATCCTGTAGCGATATCAAAATCCAATACGTCAACAGAATGCATGGAGTAATTTGCAATAGCCAGCTTTGAACCATCGGGCGAAAGTTTCATGCAGCCAACTGCACCGCCAACATTTACAGGCCCTGTTGTTGATTGTATGCCTGCACCAACTCCGGCTGATGTTACAGGATATACATTGTATTTATTACTCGCACCCTTTTTAAAAAGTACCCAGTAATCAATTCCGTTTGCATGCAAGCATCCGGTAATTTTTTCTTCACCCGAATTAAAAACATTAAGATTTTTTTGAGTCACTTCTCCCAATCCACTCTGTAATGACATGTCAATAATTGAGTACTTGTTCTGCGACCCGCCATCTGCAACAGTGAACAAATACCATATTGAATCGGTACCGGGCAATGGTACTGCCAAACAAGCTTGTGATGCTGAATTCCCTTGCGTGAGACCGGAACCATTTACCAATACCTGGTTATTCTTGTTGTAAATATTTCCTCCGCCATTGTAAAAAAGCAAATTGCCATTGCTGTCGCTTATAGAGGTTGTTCCCTCATAATTATAAAGCGCACTGTTGTTTAATGAAACAGGTGAGCCGCTGTTAAAATCAATTGCACAATTGAAGTTGAAGTGCCAGAAATTGGTTCGGTTCTTAATTGATTGTGCATTAATAATTGAAGCCGATAAAAAAATTACGGCAATCAGCAAGCAAAGAATCTTTTTCATCATTGAATTTTTAACGCGTTACAATAATTTTTTTGTTGAATAAATTATTCTGTGATTTAATTTCAAGAAAATAAACTCCTGCAGCAATATTTTTCAAATCAACTTTCAGAGTTGAATGCATTGAAATGTTTTTTGGAGCAGAAGAAAATAAAATTTGCCCAAGCGCATTTGTAACAGTAACAGTTGCATTAGGCATTTGACCATTTAAAAATTCAACAGTGAACTCTCCAAAAGAAGGATTCGGATACACGTTGAAAAATTCATTACCCGAAATTTCTTCAACACCTGTAATCAAAACATAAATTGTATTGGAAGAAACACAACCTGTTTCATTACCAATTACCACAGTATAAAAACCTGTTTCAGTTGCAGTGTAAGATTGTTGCGTTGCACCGGGAATATCAACACTATTGAATTGCCATTGGTAAGAAGATGAAATTGAACAAGTGAGCACATAACCAACTTGTGTGATCGTAGGCAGTGCAGGTGTTGCATTCACAGTCATAAAATTTAAAAGTGCAATGGTGTCGCTGTTACCCAATGCATTTTTTGTAATCAGCGTAACATCATAAACACCGGGCGTATTGTAACAAATTTGCGTTGGGTTTTGAAGAATGGAAGTGGAAGGACTGCCGCCTTCGAATGTCCAATGCCACTCCACAGAATTTAATGTGAGATCGAAATAGTTAACGCAAAATTTCTGACACACATTGGTATCGGAAACTGAGAATTGATTGCAGTTAGTATAAGAAATAAAAATACTGTCTTCACCGGTGCAACTTCCGTTAGAAACAATTACAGCATACCAACCTGCAGCAGTAACCATCAACGTTTGCGCGGTGCTTCCATCATTCCAAACAAAAGAACTTCCTGCATTGCCAGCATCAATCAACAATGAATCACCAATACAAAGCGAAGTATCATTTCCCAAATTAACCACAGGTGCTTCAATGATGGTAATGGTTTTGTAAAGCGTATCAACGTTACCAAGCAATGAAGTTTCAATTACCTGAACTGAATAAGTTCCGGTATCAGTAAACACATGGTTAACATCGGTTCCCGAATCAGTATTTAAATAACCCGAAGCAGGATCATCAAAATTCCAATACACCGATTGAAAACCAGCTGAGTCACTTAGATAAAAATGGGTTGCATCACCAAGGCAAAAGAATTCGGCATTGATAGGAAGAAAAAAACTTGCAAGAAAATTTGGTAAGCCAAGGCCAATGGATTTTGGTGAAAGGTTTACTGCATAATAATCAAAGGTTGCTCCGCCAACTAAATCGGGATTGCTGATTGCGCCAACATAAGTGCTGCCTTCTTCAGCCACATAAATTTTTCCATCGGGTGCCAATTGCATGGATCCTACATTGTTAGTTTGTGTGTAGCCGATAATTAAATCTGATGCTTGTATTTCAGTTGCAGTTGCCAAAGAAATATCCCACTGATGCACTTCATTGATTCCTCCATCGGCGCCTGAGTAAAGTACTTTGCTGTTGGGGGAAAATTCTAATCCATAAGTTTGGGATATAGTTGTTGTAAGTGGAATTTGATTCGAAAAAATTCCTGTTGCATTATCGAAATCAAACAACTCAACTGTTGCGCTGTTTACAGGACTGCAATTGCACATGGCAGCTCTTTTTCCATCGGGCGAAAATTGTAATTGACCAATGGCGCAGCTAAGTGTGTTTCCAACTGTTGAACTTACAGCAGCGTTTACTCCTGAACTTGTTACTTTAAATGCTTTGAATTTTTTACTGCTGTTTTCGTGTACAGCCACCCAAACATCAGTGCCATTTGCCGCACGAACTCCCGCAAGTTTCTCTGCAACATTATTTGCCATTGTAATATTCTTATTGGCGTTAACATCGCCTAATCCACCGTTGAGAGTTATATCAACTTCAGAGTAATGCGCCGATCCCGTTTCGCTCGTAACAAAAATGTAATAGATGGTTGCACTTCCCGGCTTTGGAACAATCAATGCTGCTTGTGTTGAAGAAGAAGTTCCCAACATGCCCGTGCTGTTAGCCATTACCTGATGATTTTTATCCCATGCTCTTTCGCCTGAAGTATAAAAAAGAAGATTACCATCTTCATCAGCAATGGAAGCGCAACCTTCCCATTGACTCATAGCGCTGTTTGTTAATACCACCGGCGCACCGGTGCTAAAATCCATTGCTGCATTGTAACCAAAATACCATTTCCAGGTTTGCTTTTGTGCGCTTGCCGCATTTACAATTAACAGTAAGAATAGAGGAAGTAAAATTTTTTTCATGCTATTTAATTTAGTGGTTGATAATAATTTTTGAACTGAAAATTTTTCCTGCAGAAGTAATTTTTAAATTATAAATTCCTTGCGGCAGCGAACCCAAATCTATTGATTTACTCCAATTATTATAGAAA
>JAJAYG010000328.1 GCA_026786335.1 Chitinophagales bacterium
CTGCATTCTTTTTTGCAATAAGCGAATTGTAAAGCACCACGCCAATGAGGGCGACAAAAAGGAGAATGATGAGTGGAATAATCATGGTGAAATTTTTTTATAAAGAAACGAAATGTTTAAGGATTTGAGTTTTGAGTTTTGAGTACTGAGCAAATTATAGATTATATGACCATGCACTTTCAATTTTCAATTTTCAATTTTCGATTGAATGGTTCCAAGCACCTGCTGTATTCCTTTCATAGGAATTTTAACCCAAGTAGGCCGGCTGTTTAATTCATAACCCAATTCATAAACTGCTTTTTCGAGCAGATGAAATTGTAAGAGAAAATCAAGCTCTTCTTTTTCTGCGGTGAGCACCATATTGTTATTGATAGTTTTCCAATACTCGTTCATAAATGCAGCGGTAACTTCATTGTACCAACGTGTAACAGCAGCATTAATTTTTTCTGGGGCAACAGAATGTTCCGTGGTGCTGAAGTATAATTTGGCGCACACAGCATAGTGAAAGGAGCGAAGAATACCTGCAACATCTTTCAGTGGCGAGTGTTTGATCTTTCTGTCTTTGATTGAACTTTCTGGTTCACCTTCGAAATCAAGTATGATGTAATCACTGCCATTAAATAAAATTTGACCAAGGTGATAATCACCATGTATTCTTGTGCGCAGTGATTTGAGTGAAAGTTTTTTTATGCGCGAAAAAAATTCCTTGATCTTATGCTGATTGCTCATAAAAAATTTCGCCATCGTTTTTCCGTTTTCATCAAGCACAGCATAACAATCTTTGGTAAGGCGAAGGCGGCGCTTCAATAACGATTCGCAGTTATCTAAAATCCAGTCGGCGTATTCTTCATTAAATGGTTCGGGAGAAAATGATGCATCGGTAAAATCATTTGCAAGCGCAAGATGCATTTCGGCAGTTCTTGTTCCCAGCAAGGTTGCCTGTTCAATAGATGTTTGCGGAATAATTATTTCATCAGCACTCAGTGAAATCAAAAACTCATTGAGGTAATCGCCCGCCAGCGACCATGCATCTTTTATTGCTGTGAGTTTCTGTTGCATCATTCCTAAAGTAATGGGTGCACCAAAAGCTTTGCGCCAGTAAAATGTTCCGGCAAAAGAAGGGATGTGTGCGAAGTGTGCTTTCTCTGTGAGAAATTGTATTACTTCAACATCGGGGTTGGTTTCGCGAAAAAGTTTGCGATAGATTTTAAGGAAATAATCCGCTCCTTCACCTACCCCCTCCCGGCCTCCCCCGATGGGGGAGGTGTGTTCTCTCGAAAAAATTATTGAAGAGTTGCTCTGATCTGCATCGAGTACGCGTGAAGAAATTTCGGCTGAAAATGTTTCGGGAATAAATGCACTTCCTCTCTCAAAAAATATAGCACCGTTCTGTTGTTTTATTTTTTGGGAATTGAAAAGATGGATAAAAATTGTTTGGCGGAATACTGCATCGTAAATGGCATCGATCAAAAAACCATTATCAGCTTGTGCAATAATTCCTTTCTCCAAAATATTTTCGGAAGATGAAATAAAAGAGAGCGGCAGAAAATATTCTTCTGATTTGCCTGAGTTGTATTTTGCTTTGAGTATGAGCAGAAAAAATGTATGCTCATTGTTTATTGAAGTAAGGGTGAGAATTTTATCAATCCAAATTTCAGAAAGTTTGCGTGCCTTACCGCCAAACCAGCGGCATTGTTTTAAATATTCGGGCAATATAATTTTTTCGAGTTGCTCAATTGCACCCGAATCATTTGCAAGTTGTTGCCAGTTGAGGATGGAGAAAGTCATGAGCGAATATAAAGAAGGGGAGAATGGATAATTGGCTGAACTATGGTTTATAGGATTAGTAGGATTTTAAGATTAAATAATTTATTGAATTCTTTAATCCTGTAAATTCTTATTCAGACAAATGTATTATGGTATCACCGCTGTAATTTCAATATGCGGCAACGTTGCGCCTGCCGAATCAACCACGATAGTATTGTCAATAGAGATACTTCCATAAACAGTTCCGCTAATGTTTGAATTGGTTGCGCTCAGGTAAAGCGTATCGCCTTTTCTTCCTTTAAAAGTTTCAATCCAACCGCTGCTGATGTTAAATAAACTTTGGAGTGCGCCTGTAGAATCTTTATAATTAACAGAATAGTTTACGCTGCCTGTACCGGTCATGTTATACTTAACTGCGTAAAGCGTTTCGGGAACAATGGGTTCATCATCATCTTTTTTACAAGCAACAAAACTTACAGCAATTAAAAGCAAAATTAAAATGGGGAGTTTCTTTTTCATGGGGTGAAGGTAAAAATGAAAAGGAAATAAAGTTGGGATGAATTACACTGAGTTCTAATTGAGAGAATCGGCTGGGGGGAAACAGTTTTCTCCTCAACTTCATTTGCACTTTGAAGAATCAGATCGCGTGAGTACGTTTTCTTGCCGATTGCAGAGAAGATTTTACCGGGTGCTTTTTTACCTCGGCAGAAATAAGTTTCTCAATTTCATGAGCACGGTTTTCTTCTGTCATCAAATGAGAACGGTCTTTCTCATCTTCGGGTAAGCAAACAACAAATGATTGCCGTGATTTAGTTGTTGAAATATTTTTCTTTTTCTTTTGCATTTGCTTTTCTTGAACTTATGATTCTTATCTGACTTTTTCGAAGAACGAAAGAACAATACAGGATTCTACCAATCGAACTTTCTCCTACACAAATGTATCGCAATTCTTGAGATGAATGTTTGTGATTGAAATAAACTTTTTTACCAACATCTTCAAAAATACTTTCCGCCTCATGCAAACTTATGGCATGTTTGGTGACGCTTTGTGTCGGTTGCCTTCGTCCCAATCAAAGTTCATAGTTGGTGAAGGTAAAATGGAAAGGAAATAAAGTTGGGTTGAATTACGCTGAGTCCTAATTTAGAGAATCGGCTGGGAGGAAAAAATCATAGACTTTAGAATAAATTTCGATTCCCCCTCAATCCCCTTCAATCCTAAACAAATGACAAGGCAAAATCGATGGATCAAGCTCCACATAATTCCATCGGTTGCTCCACGTCCAGCGTGAATCGTTGAGCAGATCGTGAGCAATAAAAATTTCGCCCTCCTGCTTGCCAATTTTTTCTAATGGTGTTTGTATAAAGCCCTGTTGTTTTTTTGTGGAGTCGAGATTAACTACGCAGATGAATTTATTTTTTCCATCATCACTCTCTTTGTAATAAGCGAGCAAATTATCATTCTGCACATTCAGGAATTGAAGGTTGTTGGTTTGTTGCAGCGCTTCATTATCGCGGCGCGCACGGTTGATGATGCCGGTGAGCATTTTTAGTTTTGTGTCTTTCTTCCAATCCCAATTTCTTATTTCATATTTCTCAGAGTTTAAATATTCTTCTCTGCCGGGCAGCGCTTCACTCGATTGCAATTCATATACCGGCCCGTAAAAACCGTAGTTACTGCTGAGTGTGGCTGCAAGAAACAAGCGTGTGATATAGACAGCTTCATTTGCATTTTGTAAATGGAAAGGAAGAATGTCGGGCGTGTTCATCCAAAAGTTTGGGCGGAAATAATCTTTAACTTCTGTTTGTGTAAGCTCTTCCATGTACTCAATAAATTCTGCTTTGCTGTTGCGCCACGTGAAGTAAGTATATGATTGTGTGAAACCAATTTTAGCAAGATGATACATCAGCTTTGGTTTGGTAAATGCTTCGGCGAGAAATAAAGTATCGGGGTAATCTTTCTTTATTTCTGCAATCATCCACTGCCAGAAGTACAATGATTTTGTGTGCGGATTATCAACGCGGAAAATATTTACACCCTGCTCAATCCAAAATTCTACAATGCTTTTTAATTCATTCCACAAACTTTCCCAGTCTTCAGTTTCAAAATTAAACGGCACCACATCCTGATATTTCTTTGGAGGGTTCTCTGCATACTGTGCAGTACCATCGGGTCGCCACGTAAACCACTCGGGATGCTCTTCAACATAATGATGATCGGGCGAACATTGCAATGCATAATCGAGAGCGATTTCAATGCCTGCATCACCGGCTTTTTTTACGAGTGATTTAAAATCTGTGAGTGTTCCAAGTTCGGGATGAATTTCTTTGTGACCTGCAATTCCCCATGGAACACCGGGTTCACCCTTGCGTGCTTTGAGTGAATTATTTTTCCCTTTTCTAAATGAAGTTCCGATGGGGTGAATGGGTGGCAGGTACAAAACATCAACACCCATTTCCTGTAATCGCGGCACCAAAGCTTCCACATCTTTAAAAGTACCGTGTGCGTTTAGCTCGCGTGAAGTGCTGCGCGGAAATAATTCATACCAGTTGCTAAAGCGTGCTTTCTTTCTATCAACATACAGCGGAAGTTCTTTGTAAGTGGTAGATATTTCTTTGTAAGGATATTTAACAATGAGTTCTTCAACTCTTTCACTCATTGCAGATTTTACTGCTTTGTCGTAATGCTTTTCATCACTAAGAATGTCAATGAGTTTTTTTATTTCTTCCTTATCATCTTTATCTGCATCGGCTTTAATGTTTTTCAAATGCTTGGCGCCAATGAGTAATTCAACATTCAATTTTTCCTTGCCTTCCATTCTTCTTTTTAAAGAATGTTTCCAGGTGAGCGCATGATCCATCCACGCTTCTATGGTGTAATAATATTTTCCTTGTTTATCAGTTGTAAAATTTCCTCTCCAATGATCTTCATACATCATACTCATTGGAGCTGTATGAAATTTCTTTTCATCTTCATGTCTAAAAATAATTTGTGCTCGCAGCAAATCGTGACCATCGCAAAAAATATCTGCTTCAACTTCAATCTTTTCGCCAACCACTTTGGCGATGGAATATTTTCCGCTTTCGATTTCGGGCGTAACATTATCTATGTAAACTCTGAGTTGGCCTTGCATTTATGTGTGGATTTTTGTTGGGGGTAAAGATAGGAATCGGGTTTCGGGTTTCGGGTTTAATAATGTTTCGTGTTTTTGGATTAATGATTCTTATCTTAAAACTAATAGTGTACTGATCAGTTCAAAAATTTTTCGAGAACTGAACATGATTTTATTTCGTGCGAACTTTGTTCAACCCGAAACCCGAAACTTTTATCCGCCGAAGTTTTTACGAAGGCATACAAGACTCAAAACTTTATTATATCGGTTCTGTGTAATCCAATTCCTTCCCAAAAGTTTCTTCAGTTTTCCATAGCGCAATTAAAGCGAGCGTAAAAACGATGATGCCAACGATCATTGCAGCACCTGCAATATCGAGGTTGTAGGTTTGAAGCAGCACCCAAAAGGTAGTCATTGGAACAACAGCACCACGAACAAAATTAGGCGTTGTAGTAGTTACAGTTGCTCTAATGTTAGTGCCGAATTGTTCCGATGCAAGTGTAATGAATACACTCCAATAGCCGTTAGCAATACCCAATAGGAAAACGAGAAAGTAGAAGACGGGTACAGAGACATCGCGAATGATTAAAAATATAAAAGCAAAAACAATATCGGTAAGAATAAAATAGAGCAATGCTTTTTTGCGATGCTTAAAAAATTGACTCAGCAATCCACAAATGAGCGCGCCAAGTGTGCTGCCTGCATAATTATACATGATGGTATTGCCGCCGGTAACTATCGATTTTTTTGTTACAGCATCAATGCCGATTCCAAAATGAGTTGCATATTCGGGAGCGAAGAAAATTAAAATGCCGATTACGTACCAGATGGGTGCACCAATCAAAATTCCTTTCAGGTATTTGAAAAATCTTTTTGTATCGGTAAACAAGCTTAAAAAATCTCCGCGCACAATTCCTTCTTTTTTAGATTGATGAAACATGCCCGATTCATAAGCGCTCACGCGAAGAATTAAAAGCGCAATTCCTAATCCTCCCCCAATGTAGTAAGCTGTGCGCCAGTCAAAAAGTTTTGCAACAATGCCGCCTACAACGGCACCAAAAATTCCGAATGAAGCAACAACGGTGGTTCCGTAGCCCCGTTTTTCTTTGGTCATTACTTCGGCAACCAAGGTAATGCCTGCACCCAATTCACCTGCTAAACCAACTCCTGCGATGAAGCGATAAACAGCATACATTTCTAATGACTGTACGGTACCGTTTAAAATATTTGCGGCTGAGTAAAGAAAAATAGAACCGAACAGTACTGAGAGTCTTCCACGCTTGTCGCCAATTATTCCCCATAAAATTCCGCCAAGGAGCATACCCCACATTTGAGCGTTGAGCAGGAAGGCACCGTGTTTAAGCAAATCATGACCTGAATAGCCAAGCCCCCGCAAACTGGATTCACGCACAATACCGAATAAGAGCAAATCATAAATGTCAACGAAGTAGCCGAGTGCTGCAACAATAACCGCCATGTTGATTACGCTCGTATGCAGCTTCTGTTCTTTTTTCATTTCAGTTATAAATTAGAAGTTTTTAAAAATAGAATTATGGAAGGCAAGAAAGAAACAATCTGTCAATTATGGTTTATCGAGATCACTGCTTGTATTTGCTTTAATAATTCCTCTGAGCGAAATGGTTTTGAGAGGTATCCATTCATTCCATTCTTTAAACATTTTTCTCTCTCGGTTTTTGTTGCGTTGGCTGTAAGTGCAATCACAGGAATATTTTTTATTGCTGCTGAATTTTCGTTTCGCAAATGTTCCAGAGTTTCATAGCCATCCATTACAGGCATCTGTAAATCGAGCAGGATCACATC
>JAJAYG010000329.1 GCA_026786335.1 Chitinophagales bacterium
AACCATAGAAAGTATGAAAGCCGCCATTGGCACCGGCAATATCACCAAAACGGTGAGCAATATTAAAATTGAGGTTATGCTTTTTGTTGGTTTCGTTTGTTTGCGCATTAATAACTTTAAATGCTTTAAAGGTTGCGCTTACATATTCCTTTGCATTATTATCGGAAGAACTATTTACAATATCAGAGAGATCATCTTGAGCGAAAATGTAAATTGAGGAGAGGCAAATGACAAAGTAAGTAAGGAGAATTTTTTTCATATCATTCAATCTTATAATTAAGGATTATTTGAGGGTATAAATATCGGGACTATTAAAGCAGTCTGCTAAAATATTATTTCGAAACAGGTATTAAATATTTTTTGAAATCGAATTCATTCAAAAAGCTACTTATCAATAATTTAATTACTTAGGTGGTAGCGGTTTAAGAACACCATTAACTTTTACTGCTACTGATTCTGCAATATTTTTTAATACTACAGTAGGGATTTCAATTTTGTAATCGGCAAGTTTAACATCAAAAGCACAGGTTATTTCTAATTGCCCATCAGAAACCACAATGGTTCCGGGAAAAATTCTGTTTTGTGTAACACCATGAATGGTAAAATCACCGGTAACAGTTACGTTGTAGGTTCCGTTCTTAGTTAGATCAACATCTTCATTTATTTTTCCTTTTAAAGTACCTGTAGGGTATTTTTCACTCTCAATATAGTTTTCGTTAAAGTGCTCTTGCATAAGGGATTTTTTAAAAACGAAAGAACTCATTTGCACCTTAAAAAAAACATCTTTGGTTTTTACATTAATGGCTGCAACAGCTTTATCACTCTTTGCAGCAATATCTTCAATTGGTGTGGAAGAGAAAAAAGAAATATTTGCATTTGGGCTCATTAAAATATCCTGAGCATTTAATTGAATTGTAAATACACTTAGAATTATAATGATTAGCGATTTCATTTTATTAATTTTTTAATTTAACAGGAAGCCAATAATAATACCATTAATTATTCTTTCCACCTTGTAACAACCAATAGTTTAATTTCTCTTTATCACAACTCTCCATTACCACAGGGCCATTTGAAATCGACTTGGGCATTGTTGCATTAGGGCTAATTACAAAATCATACATGATGCTGTATGCTCCGCCATCGGAATATGGTTGTAAAAGATCATAGGTGGTAAAATCGTAGCCGAGTGAAGAATTGGTTCCGTGACAATCACCAAAAGACTGATCTGTGCAATAAGTGATCATAATTGGTACAATATCGTTCATGAATGAAATGCTATCGGTTCCGTTTTGCGTGCAACTGGTATCTGCCGGCGGTATTGGAGCTGCCTTATCTTTAGAGCAGGAGGTAAAATAAAGACTTGATGCTATTGAAAGGAAGATAGCCGATACCGCAATAAATTTTTTGATGGAGGGCATTTATTTTTTCGAAAATTATTTTTTATTTCTGAAATTATATTTTCCTGATAATATTTTGATGTTGGGTAACGAAGTTTACAAAGTACATTGCTGAAGTAATGTTATCATTCAATCTGAATTTATGCGGTTGCGATCCTCCTGTTTCATTGCGATTAAGTAATTGCTGAACGGGCCTTCCTTTCAAATCATAATTGTGACAACATATATTCCTGAAACTGAATACAGCATAACTGAATAGGGTGAAACTACTTCTGAATAAAAATCTTTTTGGTGATTGATTGCGCCGCCGAAGAATAGTTGATTAAAAACATTCCGCTACCGATGGTATTGGCAAGTTTAAAAGTATTTACCTGCTTGCCTTGCAAAGAGTTTTCGTTGAGCATAGTTTGAAGCAATTTACCATTCAAATCATAAAGGCTGATGCGCACAGGTTCAATACCACTGTGATTATACTCAACTGTGATTTGGTTGTAGACAAGACTTTGAATGTTAAATGAACCTTCATTATTACCGCTTGAAAATATTCCATTTGTACTATCGGCACAAATTTGAAGTGAACTTGTGTAAATATGATCTCCTGAACTTAGGTTATTATTATTTGAAGCATTCCCTGCAGCGTAAAAAGTGATACAGCCAATATTAGTTGATGGTGCAATCCATGGAAAGGTCCAAGTATTATTCTCATCAGCATCTTTATGAGCTCGGTATTTTCTATTCGGAAATGTTCCGCTTATAGGGCTTGAAGTTACTTTGCCATTTTTCTCAGCTAAAAAAGTTCCGGGTGTAAGAGCATTCGCCTCATCTAATGCAGTAAGTTCGAAACCCCATTCGGTAATGGTTACCTCGCTAACAGTTACCGTTACATCATAGGTATCACCAGGAATATATTTGAGATTTGGATCGGAAAAAGTAATCGTCACATTTCCTGTGAATGTATTTGGTGTTGTGTTGTGGGAGGTGCTTGTACCACATGTGGTTTCTGAAGGTGCGCCCGTTCGTGCTGCCACAGGTTGAACTTCATTTGTAAAAACATCGGAATAACTAAAAACAATTGTTAAAATTAAAAGTATAGCTGCAATGGTAGAATTTCTGAAACTCATTCTTATTTATTTTAGGGGATAAAAATAGATGTTAAAAATCCGTTCACAAAATTACGGCATACGATAAACCACAAACTAAATGCGTACTCTGTTATCTGAATTAATGATTTTTAAATAGCTGTCAAGTATTTCCTGCGCGTGATTTTTCGAATGCACCTTCCTGAAAATTTTTACAATCTTTCCTTTCTCACTAATAATAAAAGTTTGGCGCAACACGCCCATGTATTCGTGCCCAAACATTTTTTTTAATGCCCAACATTCATAAGCATCAATAATTTTTCTATCGGTATCAGCCAGCAGTTGAAACGGGAGATTAAATTTTGTTTGGAATTTTCTGTGAAGTTTTTCATTCTGAGGGCTTACTCCAACAATAACAAATCCTTCTTTTTTTAGTAAAGAAAAATTATCGCGCAGGTTACATGCTTCGATTGTGCAAGTGGGAGTATCATCTTCGGGATAGAAATACAAAATCACTTTCTTCCCTAAAAAATCTTTTAGAGAAACTAATTTCCCTGTTTGATCTTTTGCATTAAATGCAGGCGCTTTGTCTCCTTCGTTCAGCATGTTTTGTTACTTTTTAAATTTATAGTTAAAGGTATTTTCATTATTTACCTGATCGCTAACGGTAATTTTCAAACTATGTTCGCCTGTAGAAATTGCTTCATCCAATTCAACGATCATGCGATCATTTTTTGCATCATAAGCCATTAAGATCCATTTGCCATCGAGCATTGCTTTATAATTGGTAACACCTGTGAGATTATCACTAACTGTAAACCGCAAATCATCACGCGTAATCAGTTGGTTTTGTTTAATGCCATAAGGAATAATTGAAGGTGCCATGGTGTCAACCATTACAGAATAATCACCCAGATCTCTAATTTTTGCAGTGATCCAATTGCCATCCCATTGCGAAGTCTTGCTGCTGATTTTTCCATTTTCATTTCTAAAAACAATTGCTGCTTTACTTTTTAAATTTGATTTTATAGGGTAAGGAAGAATGGCAAGATCAGCAGCACTGTGAAGTGGTGTATAGGAATTTTGAAGGGAATGAATGGGGCTTAAAAATTTTGCAGCTGACATTGTTTTGTTGTAATGAAAATAAAAATCTTCATACAACACGCCCATAGGAATTGAAAGTTTAACACTATCATTTGCAAAACTGTTTATGTGATTGTAGCTAAACTTTACCTCAGTCTTTTGAGGGGCAGGTTCTTTTTTCTCTTTACCCGAATATTTTATTTTAAAATTTAATACTGAAACATTGCCGCTTGCATCACTTGCCGAAATTCGAATGCGGTGAGTGAGCGTATCTTTAAAATTAATGATGCCTTTGTTTTCAGAAGATGCATAGATGGTGTTCTTATCACCGGGCAGAATAAATGTTTTTTGTATTGCCGTGTTGGTTTCTTTCCATTGCTTGTAATCAATGTGAGCATTTACATAGCGGTTGTTTAAAAAATTAAGGCGGTCAAGTTTCATAGAGAATACAATTTCGCCATCAAGAGTTGCTTCAACCTTATACAATCCAAGATCGCTTTCCGATTCATTCATTTTATCTTCTGCTTCGAGCCCAAAGCCAATTGAAGAGTGATTGATAATGATGGAATCACTTTTCAATTTATAAACCCCACCCGATTGAACGATGCCAGAAGCTTCAGCTGCTTCATTATAATAATTGCCCTGCGGATAAACATAAAGCGCCTTTAGCACAGGCGGAATTCTGTCATCAACCTCTATAAAATCTTTTGGATTTAGTGGAAATGTTTCACCGCTTGCATCGCGTATTTCAAAATGCAGGTGAGGCCCGCCGCTGTTTCCCGAGTTTCCTGAGATGCCGATCATGTCGCCTTTTTTTACAGCAAATTTTTGCGCATCGGGGAATAATTCAATTTCGAAACTCTGCTTTGCATACTGCTGATCTTTAACAAATTTTGCAATGGCTTCATTAAAACGATCGAGGTGTGCATACACCGTCATGTAACCATTGGGATGTATGAGGTAGAGCACATTTCCAAAACCGCCTGCCGAAACTTTTATTCTTGAAACATAACCATCGGCAGCAGCATAAACTTTATAACCTGTTTTACCATTGGTTTTAATATCGTATCCGGTATGAAAATGATCGGTGCGCACTTCACCAAAATTTGCTGATAACAAAAGTGGAATATCCAAGGGACTTCGAAACTTTGGTGCCTGAGCAAACACATTCTCACAGAAAACAGAAGCAATTAATATTTGAAGGATCAATAATTTTTGATGAATCATCTTTGAATTAGGTGCTAAGGTAAAATTCATTCTTCTTTGAAATGAAAATTAAGCCAAGAAATGTGATTGCACCATTGATCACCAGCAATTCAAAACCCAATTGATAACCATTGAACCATTGCTGCGAATGTGCATTTAGGAAATAGCAAATCACCGGTGATGCAATGCAAACCACCGGGCTCAATCTGTCATTTATTTTTCTTTTAGTAAACATCCCGAAACTGTATAAGCCAAGTAAAGGACCGTAAGTATAGCCGGCTATTGTGAGCACGGTGCTGATCACTGATGCATTGCTGAAAGTTTTAAAATAAATGATGCACAATAAAAATATTACAGCGAAAGAAAAATGAACCAGATACCTCACATTAGTTTTCTTCTTTTCATTCCAATTATTCTTTTCGCGCAGGCCAATAATGTCAATGCAGAATGCACTGGTAAGAGCGGTGAGTGCACCGTCGGCACTTGGGTATAGTGCCGAGATTAGCCCAAGAAGAAAAATTAATCCTGCTGCTTCACCTAAATAATTTAATGCTATGGTTGGAAACAATTGATCTGTTTGAGCAGGAATTATAATTGAATTAAGATCGGCAAATACAAACAATACAGCACCGAGCAGCAGAAAAAGAAAATTAACTGCAACTAAAATGAAGCTAAAGGTGAACATGTTCTTTTTTGCTTCGCCAATATTTTTGCAGCTCAGATTCTTCTGCATCATTTCCTGGTCGAGCCCCGTCATTGCAACGGTAATAAAAATGCCGCTGAGAAATTGTTTGACGAAAAACTTTTTGTCTTTCCAATCCCAAACAAAAACATTTGTAAGATGTTTTTCATTAATCGCAGTAATCATTTGTGTAGGAGAAAATCCAAGCTGGTTCATTACCAATAATACTGATAAGATGAGCGCAAGCAACATGCAGGTAGTCTGTATCATATCAGTCCATACAATTGTTTTTACGCCGCCCTTAAATGTGTAGAGCAAAATAAGACCAATGATGATTGCGCCGGTTACTATAAACGGAACATTCAATTTATCGAGTACAAATACCTGCAACATGTTTACTACTAAAAATACGCGAATAGATGCACCCAGTGTTCTTGATAAAATAAAAAATGATGAACCCGTTTTGTAAGTAGCTACTCCAAATCTTTGATTAAGATAAGTATAAATTGAAGTTAGATTCAACCTGTAATACATTGGTAATAAAACTAAAGCAATAATTACGTAGCCCACAAAATAGCCGAACACAATCTGCATATATGCAAATTGCTTTACGCCAACTTCTCCAGGCACGCTCATAAAAGTTACTCCGCTCAGTGAGGTGCCAATCATTCCATAAGCAACGAGGTACCATTTTGATTTTTTGTTGCCGATAAAAAAAGAATGCGCATCGGCGCCTCGTGCTGTGTAGAATGAAATAACAAGCAGAATTAAAAAGTAGGCGAATACAATAGTTAGGATGAGTACAGGAGACATTGATTGTTTTTTCTCTGCGGCAAATAAAGTAAGTGTTTGCTGTGCTAATTTCTTTGAGCCAACAAACTTTCTAACGCAGCACTTAACTGTGTGTATTGAAATTGAAAACCGGCGGCCTCAATTTTTTTTGATGAACATCTTAGGCTTGAAGAAAGTGAATCGGCAAATTCACCGAGCATGATTTTTAATACAAAGGAGGGAACCGGAATATTTATTTTTCTCTTTTGTGCCGCATTAGCAATTGCATTCATCAACTCAATTTGTTTAACCGGTGCTGGCGCGCAGGCATTGTAAACGCCTGTGAGTTGTTGATTCTTTAAAATGAAGAGGTAGATTTTGCAGAGATCATCAATATGCAGCCAAGGGTAAAATTGATTTCCTCCATCAAAGATAGGGGCAACACCAAATCGAATGGGGTTGTATAATTCGGGAAATGAACCACCTTCATTGGCAAGCACAATTCCAGTTCTTATGATTGCAACACGTTTGTTGAGTTCACTGAATTTATTTGCGGCGGCTTCCCATTGTAAACAAACTTGCGATAGAAAATTTTTTCCCGATGGGGAATCTTCATTCAGAAAACTTTCATTTCCATCTTCATAAAATCCTACAGCCGATGATGAGATGAATGATTTTACATGATTCTTATTTTGTTTTAACACATCAAAAATCAGCGCTGCACTTTTTACACGGCTGTCAATTATTTCTTGCTTGTAAGATTTTGTCCAGCGCTTTGCTACGGTTGCACCGGCAAGGTGAATAATGTGATCTGCTTTCAACACGGCTTCTTCATCAATAATCTTCTTCTCTAAATTCCATTCGTAAGTTCTTATTGGACCGATAGAATTTTTCTTTCTTCCTAAAAAAGATACTTCATACCCATTTTTCAAAAGAAGTATTGAGAGCTGCTTGCC
>JAJAYG010000330.1 GCA_026786335.1 Chitinophagales bacterium
CCCGGAAGATTTTTTTTGAGATCAACTTTTTTGAAGTAATCATTATCAATATAAAACCCCTTATTCTCTTTGGTGTTGATGTTGTTGACGGTTACAGGAAGAATGGTGCGCGGAATGGTAGCCAGATTTTTTTGCCGCAGTTTATCACCATCGATAATAAAACCAAACACATCATTAAAACGCGAGCCCACATACTCGGGATATTCTTCACTTGCAAAAACATAAGAGAAAGAAATAGAGTTGTTGAAAGGAATAAAATCAAATTCGAGAATGCTTACATCCCACGTTACGCTCTTTGAAATTTTATTGAGATCGCGATCACCTTTAGGCCGCACTTTAGATTTTACAGGCGAGAAACTGGTGGTGGTCCACGGAGAATTGTTTGGGCCATTCGCATCAGTGGCTTTACCGGTTGAAAGAAAAATTCCGTTTTCAAAACCGATAAGATTATTGTCGCAATTGAAATGTGCAATGCTGGAATGTGATCCCGAGTATGTGATGTTTGCAATGCGCAATCCTTTGCCGATCAAAATGGAATCAACCAATTGCTTTGCAGTGAAGGAAGTATCAATTGCAATTTGTGCAGTGCAAAATTCTATGCTACACAAGATAAAAAACCAACCAACAATAATCGCAATTGAAATTTTTTTCATGCCCGATCTTCGAATGCCGAAATTACTTTTTCTGATTTCGGCTGCAAAGGAATTGAAACGCAATCAATGCACATTGAGTATTTTATTTTATTCCCTTCAAGTTTGAATCAGCAATTTCGGAAGAAAATTATATTAACTCACATCTCATGTAAGTTCGAGTTTATCGAGAACAAATAAAAAATGTCTTCACGCTGCTTCTCGACAAGCTCGAAGTGACTACAACCGTAAGTAAACAGATCATCATGCATTTCATGTCAGTTCGAGTTTATCGAGAACAAATAAAAAATGTTATCGCGCTGCTTCTCGACAAGCTCGAAGTGACCTGTAATTTTTTCATGGACGGTTACTCCTTTACAAATTGTGCTGCATAAATTTTTTTATTCATTTCCATTCTCAAAAAATAAATTCCTGATGGAAATTCCGAAACATCAATACGCAATCTTCCATTCACAACATCATTTGTCACTTCGAGCTTGTCGAGAAGCATTTCAAAAACATTTCTTCCTAAAACATCAGTGATAATTATTTGATTTGAATTGTTTTCAATTCCATCCAATACAATAAAATCATCAGCAGGATTTGGAAAAATGTGAAATGAATTGGCAACTTCACCAACCGCTGTTTCAATCGTGCAGTTTGCCGGAATGGCTTCATCAATAAAATTAAACTCAGCATCTGCCACCCACCAGTTATCCCAAGTGCCGCTGCCATCAAAAGATTTCCAGTCATTCAAATCAAAGTAGTGACTGCCATCGGTAGTGCCCGCAACTTTGTAAACTTTTACGGCTTGCTGCATTCTGTCCCAAGATAATGGCTGCCCTGCAACGCAGGTTTCAGGTTCATTCGGTTCAATACAATTTGCCTGAATGAAATATGCATAGTCATCATAGTCGGGGTAATAACCATAAACGTGAGCAATATTATTTTCATCAATGCAAACTGCAGTGTATTCTTCACTTGCAATTCCATAGGGGCGAAAACCATAATCAGTCATCAGGCGCGCAAGAAAAGTAGTTTGCCTCCCCCGGCGATCTGGATTATCATAGTGCGTATCGGTAATCGTATTTTTTAAAACCGGGTTCGAAATAAAATCGTGGTAACCGATTTTTACCAGATTGCCATAGGGATTGTTCATCGCCTGCTGTGAAGTAACTGTTCCGTTTTGTGCACTGAAATAAGCATCTCCCTGTATGGCCATACCTGCACTTGTGCCACCAACCGTAACATGTTTTGAATTAATAAGTGCATTGATGGCATCTTCAACAGGTGTATCTTTCCAATACTTCACATAATCATATTGATCGCCGCCGGTAATAAAAAGCGCTTCGGCATTTTTAATTTGGGTTGAAACATAAGTATTGTTTGCCGCGCTCACACTCGGGATCACAATGGTCTCCACAGAATTTACATTTACACCAAGCTGACTGTATAAATAATCATTGTATGCCCCATCACCGTTTGCTCGAATCACCACTACATCACCGCCATCGGCACGTTTAAGAAACCAGGACATGGCTTCATCATTATCAGTAGCGCCGCCTGCAAGTAATGTTCCTGCTATTTGATTGGTTGAAACATCGGCAGTGTCACCCTTAAAATAACTGGTATAGGTTTGAGCAATTGAAAATTTTGTTGCAAAAACGAGAAGAACCAGAGCGTATTTTTTTAGCATCAATGAAATATTGTTGTTAATTTTTTTGAGTTTGAAATGAATGGAAGCAGATTTTTCTGCTGGCAAAAATAAGATTCCTTAAAATTTTATTGCAATTGAAATTAAGCTTTGAAATCTTTCTTTATAATCATCAATAAAAAATCTTAAGACTAAATTCTTATTTCAATTATTGTATCATTCTTTTTATCACCTTTGCACACAATTAGAAACTCCCCGATAAATCGGAAATTCCCCAATGCGATTATTCAATTTTTTAACTCAGGAAATAGCCATTGACCTTGGCACGGCTAACACCGTAATCATCCACAATGATAAAGTGGTAGTGGATGAACCATCTATTGTTGCCATCAACCGCCTTACAACCAAAGTGGTGGCTGTGGGAAAGAAGGCAATGCAAATGCACGAAAAAACTCACGACAATTTAAAAACAATCCGGCCTTTAAAAGATGGTGTTATAGCTGACTTTGCTGCTGCAGAAAGTATGATTCGTGAGATGATCAAGATGATCAACCCCAAAGGATTTCTTTTTACACCCACCTGGAGAATGGTTATTTGTATTCCCTCTTCAATCACCGAAGTAGAGAAGCGTGCTGTGCGTGATTCGGCAGAACAGGCGGGTGCAAGAGAAGTTTATTTGATTCATGAACCAATGGCCGCTGCACTCGGTATCGGCATTGATGTGGAAGAACCGGTTGGGCACATGATTATTGATATTGGCGGCGGCACCACGGGAATTTCTGTGATTGCGCTGGCAGGTATTGTTTGCGATCAATCCATTCGAGTTGCAGGTGATGAGTTTACAGCTGATATTGTTGACTACATCCGTCGCCAACACAACATGCTCATTGGAGAGCGCACTGCCGAAGCAATTAAAATAAATGTGGGAGCAGCCATGAGTGAACTGGATGAACCACCCGAAGATTATGCAGTACACGGCCGCGATTTAATGACCGGTATTCCAAAACAAATTATAGTTAATTACCAGGAGATCGCGCATGCACTTGACAAATCAATTTAGAAAGTTGAAGAAGCGGTATTGAAAGCATTGGAAACAACTCCTCCCGAATTGGCTTCAGATATTCACCGCAATGGATTAAACCTTACAGGTGGAGGTGCTTTGTTAAGAGGATTGGATAAAAG
>JAJAYG010000331.1 GCA_026786335.1 Chitinophagales bacterium
CTGATTGATAAAAGTGCAACGATAGAAAACTCAACTATTATTCCTCCAACTTTTATTGGTGCTAATGCATCGATCATTAATTCTGTAGTAGGTCCGTTTGTTTCTATAGGTGAAAAATCTGTGGTTGAAAATTCCATCGTAAAAAATTCCATCATTCAGAATCATTCGAAAGTTAAAAACAGAATGATCAATAATTCAATGATCGGTAATCATGTTACTATTGGCGGCAAACCTGATGAGTTGAGTATTGGTGATTATTCTACAGGAAGTTGATTCGAAAGAAGCACAGCCGTTCTCCCCCTTTTTTCAAGGGGGAGTTAGAGGGGGATAAAAATTCGTCTTGCACATTTGTAGTAATATTGTCAATGAAATATTCGTTGAGTGCCATATAAAATTGTTTGAATGAAAATTTATTCCCGGTTATTTTATTTATTGATTTCAGTGCTTTTGCTGAATCAGTCATGCACCACAACAAAAGAAGCCACTTCAACTTCTGGTAAAAATCAGAGCACTGTTGATGCAACAAAACTTGCCGAAGGCGATCCAAGAATAAGAGTTGCAACAGAAAAATTTATTGAAGCCAATAAGATGGAGATGCTGGGTGATTATCAGCAAGCCATGAATCTCTATAAAGAATGTTTGAAACTGAATCCCGGAATTGATGCAGCGTATTACAACATTTCAAAAATTCTTTATGCCCAAAAATCATATACCGATGCGTTGGCTTTTGTGCAGCAAGCGGTAAAACTTGATCCTTCCAACACTTATTATCTCGACATGTACGGTACGTTGCTTGGTGGTTTAGGAAATTACAAAGAGGCAACAAAAGTTTATGAGCAGATGGTGAAGCTTGCGCCTGAAAACCCTGATGCATGGTACAACTACGCCTTCTTTACCGAGCAGAATAAACAGTATGAAGATGCAATTGGAATTTTTTATCAGATCGAAGATTACTTTGGTACGAGTGAAGAACTATCAGTGGAGAAATCAAAGTTATGGACACAGTTAGGAAAGAAAGATAAGGGCGCTGCCGAATTGCAGAAACTGATTGACAGTGAGCCTTCGAACCCAAAATATTATTCTTTGCTCATTGACTTTTATACCAGCAATGGAATGGAAGACAAAGCGTATGAAACCTTGCAACAACTAATTGCACTTGACCCCAATGATCCTAAAGCATATTTGGTACTTGCAGGATATTATAAGCGCAACAATGATGAGGTGAAAGCTAATGAAGCTTTTGAAAAAGCATTTTCGAATCCTGCGCTTGATGCTGATTATGCAGTGCCCATTCTTGCAGGGTATCTTCAGTATTTTCAGGACTCATCAAAAAATAATGAACAGAAAAAACAGCAAGCATTAGAACTCGCGAAATTGCTCGCAGCATCGCACCCCAATGAAGCAAAAGCCCTCGCGATCTATGGTGATTTCCTCAACCAGAATAATCAGTTTGATGAAGCATTAATTCAATACAAAAAATCTTTGGAGATAGATAACAGCAGGTACACCATCTGGCAGCAGGTGTTCTTTTTATATGACCGGGAAAGGAATTACGATTCGTTGCTTGCCGCTACCAATAGTGCCATTGAATTTTTCCCCGATCAGAATATGGTCTTTTATTTTAATGGCTACGCCAACATGCAACTCAAGAAATATGATGATGCTGTAAAATCATTGAACAAAGCAATTGACATCAGCAGTGGCGATCCGCAATTTTTAGCACAGGCCTATTCCACATTGGGTGATGCCTACAATAATCTTAAAAAATATGCTGCTTCTGATAGCAGTTATGATCAGGCATTGATTTATGATCCATCGAATGCTTATGTGCTTAACAATTACAGCTACTATCTTTCGGTGAGGGGCGAAAAATTAGACATCGCTCAAACAATGGCAGAAAAAGCAAATATACTTTCGCCCGACAATGCATCTTATGAAGATACTTATGCATGGGTGTTATACAAGTCGGGGAAATATGAAGAAGCAAAGCAATGGCAGCAAAAAGCATTGCTGCACGGCGGAGCTAATGATGGAACGGTACTCGAACATTATGGCGATATTCTTTTTAAGCTGAATGATGTTGATGGCGCCGTTGAATACTGGATGAAAGCAAAAGCAAAAAATGTTGAATCAGATTTAATAGATAAAAAAATTGCTCAGCGCAAGTTGTATGAATAAACTGTTTCTTCTTTTGGCTGTGATATTTTTTTTCTCCTGCAAAACTCCGGCTGTTGTAACCAAAACTCCGGCGGCCCCTATTGCTCCCAACAACAATGCAGCATCAGGTTCTATTATTGATTCAGTAAATGCGCATGCTTTTAAGTTTGAATATTTTTCGGGTAAAGCAAAAGTGGTGGTGAATGATAATGGTGATAAAACAGAATTTACCGCCAGCATAAGAATGAAAAATGACAGTGCCATCTGGATTTCGATTTCTCCGGCATTGGGGCTTGAAGCTGCAAGAGTTTTAATGACAAAGGATTCTGTTTTGCTGATTGATCGCCTCCACAAAGAGCGCTTCTCCAAGGGTTATAATTTCTTTTCCAAGTACACTTCATTACCAATCACCTTACAAACGATGCAGGATTTGATTAAAGGATTTCCGCTCTTCCTTTCTAATCAAAATAATTATGAAATCAAAAGAAATGATTCTCTCATTGTATTAATGCTGCGTGATTCAACTTTGAGCGACTCGCTTATTTTCTCTCACACCTACTTGCCATTGCAACAAACAATTGTTGCAGATACTTCAGGAAGTTTATCTACAATCAATGAGCAATTCGACATACAATACACAACGCCGTTTTCGTTGTGGAGAAAAATTACACTGCATCACCCTGCCGAGATGACGATCGAAATTACCTTTAGCAAAATCAAATTGAATGAGCCGCTTAGTTTTCCGTTTTAGAAATAAGGCGGAAGAATTTAGTTGGAAGTCGGAAGAAGAAAGTCGGAAGACAGAATAATTTGTTGAATGAAAAGTGTAAATCGTAAAATGAAATTCTCTCCTAAAAATACTTTAATTCATACTGAAAAACTGAGATACAACTCAGTTGCTGATTCGAAATTACGGGTCACCAACTCTCTTGTTGATTTGGAGATACGCGTAAGCAACTCTCCCCCTTACAAGGGGGAGCCGGAGGGGGTTAAAAAGAAATTTCTGATTCCTAAACTTCTTCTCTTATTTTTTTTCATTTTATCATCTGCATCTTTTTCTTTTTCTCAAACTTCAAAAGATGATTTGGAAAAGAAGAAGGAGCAATTGGTAAAGGAAATTGCATCGTTACAAAAAGAGCTGGATGCAACTAAGAGTAATAAAAAAGTAAATCTAGCACAGCTCACCGCATTGCAGAAAAAAATTAAAGCAAGAGAAAAACTGATAAGTAGTTACAATGGCGAAATCTATCAGATTAACAAGGCGATCAACAATAAAATTACCAGTGTAAAAGCAATGGATCGCGACCTTGATACGCTCAAGATCAATTATGCGAAAATGATTTATTACGCTTATAAGCATAGGAGCGCTTATAATAAGTTGCTGTTTTTATTTTCTGCCGACGATTTTAACGATGCGTTCACTCGGCTTAAATACATACGCCGTTACAATGC
>JAJAYG010000332.1 GCA_026786335.1 Chitinophagales bacterium
GCCAAGCAAAGCAAATTTTGAAATTCCATAAGAGCCGCCATTTGCATAAGCTGAAATACTTGCTGTTGAGCAAATATTAAAAATGTGTCCGCTTTTTTCTTTGATCATCATTTTTGAAAGAAACTGAGTTAGGTAATAGGCGCTGTACAAATTTGTCTTTATCAATTTTTCGAGCGTACCGCTTTTCTCTTTGTGAATTTGTCCGGGTATAAAAACACCGGCATTATTAACAAGCACATCAACAGTATTCCATTGCGATTTAATTATATCTGCAAATGCTTTCAACTGTTTTTTATCACTCACATCGCATTGTTGTGCAATAATTTCGGCATCGGGGTGTTTGTGATGAAGCTCATTGTACAATTGATCAAGATCTTTTTTGTTTCGTGCACAAACGGCTACATTAAATCCTTCCGAGGCAAATTTCTCTGTTATCGCTTTTCCTATTCCCCGTGTAGCACCTGTAATTACGCAGTTCATTTTTTCAAGTTCAGTTTTTACAAAGTAAATATATTTTTAAGAAGTAAGATTTAAGACTTATGGCATAAGACAAAGGTATAATCAAGAATCAATTTCAAAATTCATCACCCAAATTTCTAATTTCTAATTTCTAATTTCCAATTCTATAAACTATTCATTTACTTTCGCAACATGATTTCATACAGATTCTTTTCACAATTCGGGCAATATCTTTTTCTGCTCAAAAAATGTTTTGTTAACCCCGATAAACCCTCAATCTACTGGCGCGAAGTAATGCGGCAGATGGTTGAAATAGGAGTGGGTTCATTAACAATTGTAGTAATCTTTTCAGTGTTCCTTGGCGCAGTGCTCACTGTTCAAACTGCTTATCAGTTTACAACACCGTTACTTTCAAAATCAATTATTGGTTCTATTGTAACCAACACTTCGATCATAGAAATGGCGCCATCAGTAACTTGTTTGATTCTCGCCGGGAAAATAGGATCTAGCATTGCATCTGAGTTAGGCACCATGCGCATCAGCGAACAAATTGATGCGCTTGAAATGATGGGTGTAAATTCTGCAGCTTATTTGGTGTTACCTAAAATATTAGCAGGTACCATTATGGTTCCTTTACTCGCAATTGTTGCTGGGTTTCTTCAAATCTATATGGGAATGCTGGTGGGTAAATGGTCGGGTGTGCTCACACAAGAAGAATTTATGCAAGGCTCCATTCAATACTTTATTCCTTTCACAGTAACCTTTGGAATAATCAAAGCAACTACGTTTGGTTTTATCATGTCTTCAGTTCCGGCTTACTTAGGTTATTATACCACAGGCGGTTCACTTGAAGTTGGAAAATCTGCAACACGTGCTGTGGCAGCAAGTTGTATTTTCATTTTAATTTTTGATTACATCCTCGCCGAAATATTAATATGATCGAGATCAAAGATTTAAAGAAATCATTTGGAGAAAAAGAAGTGCTTCGCGGTGTGTCGGGAGTTTTTGAGCGGGGTAAAACATCATTGGTAATTGGCAGCAGCGGCTCGGGTAAAACGGTGTTGATGAAATGCATGGTTGGTTTAATTCAACCAACCGAAGGCCATGTGATTTATAATAGGAATATAGATTTTGTTGCCATCGAAGAAAAGGAAAGAAAGGAGATAAGAAAAGAAATAGGAATGCTGTTTCAGGGATCGGCATTGTTTGATTCTATGACTGTTGAACAAAACATCATGTTCCCTCTCAACATGTTCACCAACATGACCCATAAAGAAAAATTGACGCAGGTAAATTCGTGTTTAGACAGAGTTAATCTTAAAGGATCAAATAAATTAGTACCAAGCGAATTAAGTGGTGGAATGAAAAAAAGAGTTGGAATTGCGAGAGCCATTGTGCTTAATCCAAAATATCTTTTTTGCGATGAACCAAACTCTGGTCTCGATCCGCAAACTTCGATACTGATTGACGAACTCATTTATGAGATCACGCAGGAATTTAACATCACCACCATTGTAAATACACACGATATGAATTCTGTAATTGGTGTGGGTGATTACATCATGTTCCTTCACAAAGGAGAAAAAAACTGGGAAGGCAACAGAAAGAATGTATTACTCGAAGGCAGCAAAGAACTCAACGATTTTATTTTCGCTTCCAAATTTCTTCAGGAAATAAAAACTAAAATGGTGATTTGATTTTGCAGAATATTTACTTCTTTCAATCTTTATATTTGCCGAAATTGAAAAATTATTTTTCACGATTCACACTTCACGATTCTAATTCACCATTCACCACTCACGATTTACCTTTCACCACATGAGCGTATTAGTCAATAAAGATTCAAGAGTAATTGTACAAGGATTTACGGGAACCGAAGGCACTTTTCATGCAACTCAAATGATTGAGTACGGTACCAATGTTGTTGGAGGAGTAACTCCGGGCAAGGGCGGACAGTTGCATTTAGATAAACCTGTTTTTAATACCGTCGCCGATGCAGTTTTACAGGCAAATGCAAATGTGTCAATCATTTTTGTTCCGCCTGCATTTGCAGCCGATGCCATTATGGAAGCAGCCGATGCAGGAATAAAAATTATTGTTTGCATTACCGAAGGAATTCCTGTGCAGGATATGGTAAAGGCAAAAGAATTTATTGAAGGGAAAGATTGCAGATTGATTGGCCCCAATTGCCCGGGAGTAATTACCCCCGGCGAAGCGAAAGTTGGCATAATGCCTGGTTTTGTTTTTAAGAAAGGAAGAGTAGGAATTATTTCGAAGAGTGGAACACTCACTTACGAAGCAGCCGATCAGGTTTGCAAAACAGGATTGGGAATTTCAACTGCATTAGGAATTGGTGGTGATCCCATCATCGGCACCACCACAAAAGAAGCAGTTGAATTGTTTATGAATGATGATGAAACCGATGGCATTGTAATGATCGGTGAAATTGGCGGCGGCATGGAAGCAGAAGCCGCACGATGGATAAAAGCCAGTGGGAATAAAAAACCTGTTGTAGGTTTTATAGCAGGACAAACGGCTCCACCGGGAAGAAGAATGGGACACGCAGGTGCCATCATTGGCGGAGCAGAAGACACAGCGATTGCAAAAATGAATATCATGCGCGAGTGCGGCATTCACGTAGCCGAATCTCCTGCTGTTATAGGGGAAATGATGGCGAATGTGCTTTCAAGAAAAAAATAATAGCTTTGTTTTATATTATAAATGATCATGAGCAAAGAAGAAATAATTAAGAAGACCGCTGAGAAGATCGGACTGCTGACTGAAAATCGCTTAATTGAACTTGCTGACTTTACTGATTTCTTATTAAGAAAGCAAGAGGAAGAAATGATACAGAAGGGTATTCAGCATTTGATGGAAACTTCAGGAACCTATGACTTTCTGAACGAAGATCCAGTAGTCTATACACTTGAAGATTGTAAAGAACGCTATCGTTGAGAACAGAAAAAGGCGACATTATTTTAATCCCATTTCCCTTTACCAATTTGGAAGGAAAAAAACTACGACCATCATTGATTTTATTCAATGGTGAATCAGATGTTACGGTTGCATTCATTACCTCGCAATTAAAATGGAGAGAACCTTACGATGTGTTATTAAAGCGAGATGCGATTAATGGATTTAGAGAAGATTCATTATTGGTCATTCATAAAATATCAACGATAAACAAGGAATTAATTGAAGGGTATATCGGTTGTGTTGAACCGGCTACACTTATTGAAATTGATCAAAATTTAATTTCTGTTTTCAAAATACAAATTTCAAAATGAAATTACTAACTGGAAAAACCGCTCTTATCACCGGTGCATCACGCGGCATAGGTGAGGCCATTGCAAAAAAGTTTGCTGAAGAAGGTGCAAACATTGCGTTCACCTATTTGTCTTCAACAGAAAAAGCAATGGCACTTGAAAATTCATTGCATGCAATGGGTGTTAAAGCAATCGGTTACAAGAGTGATGCATCATCTTATGCCGAAGCAGAAAAATTAATCGGCAACATCCTCATGGAATTACAAACCATTGATGTTGTAGTTAACAATGCGGGAATCACGAGAGACAATTTGATTCTGCGAATGACGGAGCAACAATGGGATGAAGTGATGACCACCAATTTGAAATCGGTTTTCAATATTTCTAAAAATGTTTGCAAGCCGATGATGAAACAACGCAGTGGTTCCATCATCAATTTAAGTTCTATTGTTGGAATTACAGGCAATGCCGGACAAACAAATTACTCGGCATCTAAAGCAGGCATTATCGGATTTACAAAATCATTTGCAAAAGAATTGGGTTCAAGAAACATTCGCTGCAATGCCATTGCACCGGGCTTTATTGAAACCGATATGACTCATGGCCTCACTGAAGAAATGAAGGATGTGTTCAAGAAAAATATTCCACTTGGCCGATACGGCTCTGCTGATGAGGTTGCAAAAGTTTGTTTGTTTCTGGCAAGTGATCTTTCAAGTTATGTAAATGGTCAGGTGATTTCTGTTTGTGGTGGATTGAATACTTAAAATAATTTTTTCATTGTTGATGTCAACATCTGTTTATCGTTCTCATACAATCCCAATCATTGTCACACTGAGTTTATCGAAGTGCTTATTAATGTTTTGATAAATTCAGCATCACAAAGTTCTACTACAACTAATTTATTTGTAACGAATTATTTCCCAGCATAAAAACCATTTAACAATTAAACACTTTAGGATTTCGTTCAACTAAAAATGCAACTCACCCTTCAATATCCATTCTGGTATTTTCTCCTCTGCATTCTTGCAGGAACGCTCGGCGCATTTGCATTGTATTACCGCGATAAACAATTCAAAGATCTCGGCGCTTCATTTAAAAAAATGATTTGGCTAATGGCTGCCATTCGTTTTTTGCTCATCAGCTTTTTAGCTTTTCTTCTTCTTTCCCCTTTAATAAGATCACTCACTAACAGAATTGAAAAACCAATTGTGGTTGTGTTGCAGGATAATTCGCAGAGTGTAAAAGTGAATTGGAAGAATGATGATTCACTTAAGTATTCACAACAGGTACGTGATTTCGAAAATCAACTTTCAAAGGATTATGAGGTGAAGAATTATTCATTCGGTTCATCATTGAATGAAGGTTTAAGTTTTTATTATCAGGAGAAAACAACAAATATTTCTGCTGCCCTCGATGAAATTGTAAATGATTTCACCAATCAAAATCTGGGTGCAATCATTTTAGCAACCGATGGTATTTATAATGAAGGAAGCAACCCCGATTATCTTACATCAAAACTAAAAGCACCGGTTTACACCATTGGTTTGGGCGACACCGCCATCAAAAGAGATTTGATTCTTACCAATGTTTATTTCAACCGCACTGTTTTTCTGGGTGATTATTTCCCCATTAAAGAGGAGTGGTTGGCGCAGTTTTGCCCCAATGAAAAAACAACTGCAACACTAAAAGAAATTTTAGCTGGTAATGAAAAAATTATTGACACCAAAGCAATTTCTATTGAAGGAAATGATGACCGTGGCAGCAACGATTTTTTAATTAAAGCCGAAGACCCCGGATTAAAACATTATCGCATTTCGCTTTCAGCAATTACGAATGAAGCATCAGCCATCAATAATGTAAAAGACATTTTTATAGAAGTGGTGGAGAAGAAAGAAAAGATTTTGATTGTTGCCAATGCGCCGCACCCCGATGTTGCAGCACTCAAACAAACCATTGAGCAAAACAGAAATTATGCTGTGGATGTAAGCATCGGCAGCGACTTTAAAGGAAACGTAAAAGATTATTCACTCATCATCTTTCACCAGCTTCCTTCGAGCGGAAATCCGATTCAATCATTGCTCGATCAAATTCATGCGCAAAAAAAATCGGTGCTTTTTATTTTGGGTGCGCAGTCAAATCTCTCTATGTTTTCCAGTGCACAAACCATGCTGGCTGTTACAGGAAGCAATGGATCAACATCTGAAGCGCTTCCTGTTTTTGCCAATGAGTTTACGCTCTTTACCATACCCGAAATTCTTAAGCAAAACCTCAATGCATTTCCGCCATTGATCACGCCGTTTGGTGATTATAAACCATCGGCAGGCGCAGCAGTTTTATTTAATCAAAAAATTGGAACCGTTCCAACAAAATATCCGCTCATTGTTTTTCAGCAAGACCTTGACGGAAGAAGTGCCGTGATTGCTGGTGAAGGATTGTGGCGCTGGCGCATGTGGGATTATTTGCAGCACAACAATCAGGATGCTTTTAATTCTTTGATTTCCGCTATGGTGCAGTACCTCGCAGTGCGCGCTGATGAAAGGCAGTTTAGAGTGCGATTAGAAAAAGAACAACTGGGAAATGGCTCCAGAAATTTTTCGGAAAGTGAATCGGTGATCTTTAACGCCGAGTTGCTGAATGAATCAAATGAACTCATCAACACACCCGATGTTTCGCTCACGATCAAAGATGAAGAAGGAAAGGAATTTCCTTTCATCTTCAGCAAAACCGGAAATGCGTATTCACTTAATGCAGGATATTTTTCGCAGGGAAATTATTCGTGGTTTTCAAAAACAAAATTCAATAACAAGGATTTTACTGCGGCAGGAAGTTTTTCTGTCACCCCAACGCAATTGGAATTTGTAAACACGCGTGCCGATCATCAGTTGCTTTATTCTCTCAGCGAAAAAACAGGAGGTAAACTTTTTTATCCATCGCAACTCAACGATCTTGCAAAAGCAATAAA
Source organism: Chitinophagales bacterium (assembly GCA_026786335.1). Lineage (GTDB taxonomy): Bacteria > Bacteroidota > Bacteroidia > Chitinophagales > UBA10324 > JAJAYG01. The sequence goes on from JAJAYG010000332.1 coordinate 6,688, forward strand.
AGACAAACAAGAAATAAAACCCGTACTCTACAGCACTACCCGCACCGAGCCGCTAATTAATCAGCGCTGGCTCTTGCTTCCGCTCTTGTTATTATTTGCAATGGAGTGGGGGATAAGGAAATTTAATGGGGGATATTGAAATGTAAAATTCATCCC
>JAJAYG010000333.1 GCA_026786335.1 Chitinophagales bacterium
AAATAAATTTTTCCGTGAGAAATATCTGCCACGTACAATTCGCCAGTGTTGCTTACACCAAAAGTTGAAAAATCAAATTCATCCTGTGTAATTAATTCATCGCCAACATTAGTGGTTGTAAATGTGCCGTCGTTATTTTTTACAATGCATCTGAAAATTCCGCTGCAGTAATCGGCGAAAATATATTTGCCATACATGTTTGCATACTGGCTTCCACGATAAACATAGCCGCCTGTTATGGAGCAATCACCATTGGAGCCGCCATTGTGTTTGTATTCGAATACCGGCCATAAAACACTGTCACTTGCATTGCAGTTGAGTGGCTCATAGTCATGAGTTGCTTCATAACAATCCCATCCATAATTCTGCCCGCCGCTGTCGGGGGCTTCCACATAGTCCACTTCTTCCCATGTATTTTGCCCCACATCACCCACCCACAGATCGCCGGTAATTTTATCAAATGAAAATCGCCAAGGATTGCGCATTCCATAAGTCCATATTTCGGGAAGAAAACTTGGATCATTTATAAATGGATTATCGGGTGGCACCACATAACCTGTTTCAGAGTTTACATCGATGCGTAAAAGTTTACCCAAATATTTTTGTGGGTTTTGTGCATTCTCATTCGGATCGCCGCCGCTGCCGCCGTCACCCATACCGGTATATAGATATCCATCGGGGCCAAATTGCAAGCAGCCACCATTGTGATTTCCATAAGTAGGATGCGGTACCTGAAGCAGAATTAACTCGCTGTTAGGATCGGCTAAATTTTTATTGGTTGAGTCAACATTGTAGCGCGCAACAATTAAATCACCATTGCTTTTTTTAGTATAGTAAACAAAGAAGTGGCCGTTGTTAAAATAGTCGGGATGAAAAACGATTCCCAACATACCTCGCTCACCGCCTGCATCGGTTGCGGTTTTTGCAGAGATGTCGAGAAATGCAATTGGGTTTTTTATACCCAATGAATCGCAGATATAAACGTAACCCTTTTGCTGAACAATAAACAGCCGGCTATCGCCGCAATTTTTTATATCAATGGGGCTTGTCCATCCCGATGAAAATAATTTGAGTTCGATTTGTGGTGTTTGCGAAAATGATTTAAGGGAAATGAAACAAAAAATAATTGCTGTTAGATAGAATTTCATTGGGGATATTTTGAAATAAAGGTCAGTAAAAAAAATTAAGTGAGAAAATTAAAGACCATAACCAAGATTTGGCGACAACCATTTCTCCGCTTCTTCCACAGTAATTCCTTTTCGCTTTGCATAATCTTCTACCTGGTCTTTTTCAATTTTCCCTACGCCAAAATATTTTGATTCGGGGTGCGAAAAATAAAAACCGCTCACGCTCGATGCCGGATACATTGCAAAGTTTTCGGTGAGTTGGATGGAGATATTTTTTTCAGCTTCGAGCAGATCAAACAGTTTTCTTTTCTCAGTGTGATCGGGGCAGGCAGGATAGCCAGGCGCCGGGCGAATGCCATCATAATTTTCTTTGATCAATTCAGTCACCGAAAGATTTTCATTTTTTGAATAACCCCAATATTCTTTTCTCACAAGCTCATGCATGGTTTCGGCAAACGCTTCGGCAAGGCGATCGGCAATTGCTTTAATAAGAATTGATTTGTAATCGTCGTGATCTTTTTCAAATTCCTCTATGAGTTTTTCAATTCCAATACCTGTGGTAACAGCGAAGAAGCCGAGATGGTCAAGCCCCTCTAAATCTGCCCGAAGGGGAGAATTGCTATCGCTCATTGCTACCGGCTTAATAAAATCAGCAAGCGAAAAATATTTTTGTCCTGCTGCTTTTTGATTTTGCTGTCGCAGAAAATTAAATGAACCATGCGAATTTCCTTTTTCATCAAACAATTCAACTTCATCATCATTCACCGTTGCTGCTTTATAAAACCCAATTACACCTTGTGCTTTTAGTGATTTGTTTTTAATCACCTCATCAAGCAATTCATTTGCCTCATCAAATAATTTTTTTGCTTCAACCCCAACAACATGATCTTCGAGAATTGCAGGATACCTGCCCGCTAACTCCCATGTTTGAAAGAAGGGAGTCCAGTCAATTTTTGCTCTAATATTTTCTAAAGGAAAATCATCAAAGATTTTATTTCCAATGAATGAAGGAACAGGTGCCGAATAATTTTGCCAGTCAATTTTGATATTATTTTCTCTTGCGAATTGAATGCTCACATAATTTTTATCTCTTTTCTTTCCCAAGTGAACTGCACGCAATTCATCATACTCACTTTTTATTTTAGCAGAAAAAATTTCACGTTTCTCTTTACTAATCAAATTGGAAACAACGGGAACACTGCGTGAAGCATCGAGCACATGAACCACAGCATGCGAATAATGCGGCGCCACTTTTACTGCAGTGTGAATGCGTGAAGTGGTTGCGCCGCCAATGAGCAATGGAGTGGTGAAACCAAGGCGCTCCATTTCTTTTGCCACATGCACCATTTCATCGAGTGAAGGAGTTATTAATCCGCTGAGACCTATGATGTCGGCATTTTCTTTTTTGGCTGCATCCAGAATTTTTTCTGCGCTTACCATTACTCCAAGATCAATCACTTCATAATTATTGCAGCCGAGCACAACGCCAACAATATTTTTCCCAATGTCATGCACATCACCTTTTACCGTTGCCATCAAAATTTTTCCTCTCGCCCTGCTTACGCCGCTTGATGTTTTTTCTTTTTCAATGAAAGGCGTTAAGTAAGCCACTGACTTCTTCATTACCCTTGCGCTCTTCACTACTTGCGGTAAAAACATTTTTCCGCTGCCAAATAAATCTCCTACTACATTCATTCCGTCCATCAGTGGGCCTTCAATCACTTCAATAGGTTTTGCAAATTTTAATCTTGCTTCTTCAGTATCCTGTTCAATAAATTCTACAATTCCTTTTACCAAAGCATGCTTCAATCTTTCTTCAACACTTTGCTTGCGCCACTCATCATCTTCTTTAATTTTTTTTCCTTTTGCCTTTACTGTTTCAGCAAATGTTACCAATCGTTCTGTGGCATCATCTCTTCTGTTGAATAAAACATCTTCAACCAATGCTAAAAGTGGTTTAGGAATTTCGTCATACACACCCACCATTCCAGCATTCACAATGCCCATATCCATTCCTGCTTTTATAGCATGGTAAAGAAATGCGGTATGCATTGCTTCACGCACCGTATTATTTCCTCTGAATGAAAATGAAAGATTACTTACACCGCCGCTCACTTTTGCATGCGGCAGATTTTCTTTGATCCACTTTGTTGCACGTAGGTAATCAAGTGCGTAGTTGCTGTGCTCTTCAATACCCGTAGCGATTGCCAGAATATTTGGGTCGATGATAATATCCTGTGGAGGGAAATGAATTTTCTTAGTGAGTAAATCATAGGATCGCTTTGCTAATTGAATTCTTCTTTCAAAAGAATCTGCCTGTCCTTTTTCATCAAAGCACATAACAACAACTGCTGCACCATAGCGGCGAACTTTTTTTGCATGCTCCAGAAATTTTTCTTCTCCTTCTTTTAAAGAAATTGAATTCACAATTCCTTTTCCCTGCAAACATTTTAAACCTGCTTCAATAATTTCCCACTTCGATGAATCAATCATCACCGGAACTTTTGAAATGTCGGGTTCGGCTGCAATGAGGTGAAGAAATTTCACCATCGCTTCTTTACCATCCAACATTCCTTCATCCATATTAACATCAATAATTTGCGCACCATTCTCTACTTGCTGCCGTGCAACAGCAACTGCAGCTTCATAATTTCCTGCAAGAATTAATTTCGAAAAATCTTTAGAGCCGGTAATGTTTGTGCGCTCGCCAATGTTTACAAAATTAGTTTGAGGTGTAAGTGTTAGTGGCTCGAGCCCGCTTAATCGCAGATAAGGTTTCAAATTATTTTTGCTTTGTGTTTAATCGGTTATTTAATTTATTTTTTCAATCCATATTCAACATCGGGTTCAAAGAGCTGTTGAAAATCCTGTTAGATGGGGATATAGAGTTTGTATTTGCTTACGAAAATTTGTTTGTCGGTTTTATCAAGTGTGTATTTCACGAGCAGATCTTTTTTGCTTTTGCAAAGAATGATTCCAATTGTTTTGTTTTCGTTCTTTGATTTTATTTCTTCATCGTAGTAGTTCACATACATTTTCATTTGCCCTATGTCTTTGTGTTTGAGTTCACCAATTTTAAGATCAATGAGTACAAAGCATTTGAGAAAACGATGAAAGAAAACAAGATCAATGTAGTAGTGATCTTCGCTGATTGTGATACGAACCTGCCTACCAACGAAAAAAAATCCCTTCCCTAATTCAAGCAAAAAATCTTCGAGTTTGCTGATGCTGGCTGTTTCAAATTCCTGCGCTGAATAAGAATGGTGCTCGGGTAAATTTAAAAACTCAAGTATGTAAGGGTCCTTGATCACATCTTCGGGTCTCACAATTACCTGCCCGCGTTTGCTGAGTTGTTTTATTTTCTTTTTGTTTTTGCTTAGTGATAAGCGCTCAAATAATCCTGTATCATATTGCCGCTGAAGTTCGCGAAGCGACCAGTTTTCTTTTGAGGATTCGATCTCATAAAACATTCTTTCACTATCATTTTCGATGCGCATTAAAAACAAATAATGCGACCACGACAAAATCCGCAACACTGTTGCGGATTTTTGAATTCCTGTTTTTTGCAAGTTGTTTTTAGAATTCCGCAACACTGTTGCGGAATTCTTGTACATCAAATAAAAGCGGCGCATGCGCTCCAGATTATCTACAGAAAACCCATTGCCAAATTGAGCAGAAAGTTTTTTTGAAAGTTGAATTAATGTTTGATCTGAATACTCTGCACGAACGTTTCCTTTCTGTTCATACTCAATAATCAATTTCCCTATCTGGAAATTTGTAATCACCAGAAGTTGATTAACAGAATAAGCTGCTGCATCTTTTGCTTTTACCAAAAGATCACGAATGCTTTGGTAAAGTTGATTTTGAATAGATAGTTTTTTCATGAGAGGTTATTTGAATGAGCGTAAAAAATTAATATTGAAGTACAGGAATTATTCTAGGCGCACAATTTTTTACAACATCTGCAATCGCTTTAATGTGATCGGGAGTTGTTCCGCAGCAGCCACCCACAATATTTACAAAACCTGATTGAGCAAATTCTCGAATAATATTTGCCATGTGCTCAGGCGATTCATCATACTCACCAAATTGATTTGGCAAACCTGCATTGGGGTAACAACTAACAAAACCTGTTGCAACATTCGATAACTCTTCAATGTAAGGTCTCATCAACTCAGCGCCGAGTGCGCAATTCAAACCAACAGAAAGTGGCTCGGCGTGCGAAACAGAATTCCAGAATGCTTCGGGTGTTTGTCCGCTTAAAGTTCTGCCGCTTTGATCGGTAATGGTTCCAGAAATCATAATGGGAATTTCTTTTCCGATTACATCAAAATATTCTTTGATTGCAAATAGCGCAGCTTTAGCATTGAGGGTATCAAAAATTGTTTCAACCAGCAGCACATCAACTCCGCCATCAATTAATCCTTTCACTTCTTCTGTGTAAGCTTCTACCAGTTGATCAAAAGTGATGGCGCGAAAACCCGGATCATTTACATCGGGCGAAAGCGATGCGGTTTTATTTGTAGGTCCTACTGCACCTGCAACAAATCGGGGTCTATCAGGAGTGCGTAATGAAAATTTTGCCGCTGCTTCTTTGGCAATCTTTGCAGCTTCTACATTTATTTCATAGGCAAGATGCTCTAACTTGTAATCTGCCATTGAAATGGAAGTGGCATTAAAAGTATTTGTTTCAATAAGATCGGCACCTGCTTCAAGATATCCTTCATGAATTTCAAGTATGATTTGCGGCTGTGTAAGACATAGTAAATCATTACAACCTTTTAATGAAGAAGTATGATTTGCAAATCTTTTTCCGCGATAATCTTCTTCATTTAATTTGTAGCGCTGAATCATTGTTCCCATTGCGCCATCGAGAATTACAATTCTGTTTTCAAGAATTTCTTTGAGATTCATAAAATTATTTTTCACAATTAGAAAATAATTTGACTCCATTAAAATTTAATGGAGCAAAAAATAAATGATCAGCTTGTTAACCTTATCTTGAATTTCAGAGAGTGATTTGTTAGACCACTTATCTTCATCCCGCTTTAGGCGAGATCAGGAGTTAGCACCCACCGGGATGGGTTGCTAAGACATCAAAGGGCCTGTCCCTCCGTCTTTCTTGATAAGTGATGCAAAGATAATTGCGAATTTTGAATTATCATCGTGTGTGACATTGGCACTTGCTCTTGGGAAAGGAATTAGATTATAAAGACATTAATAAATTTACAAGGAAATAATCATGCGCACCATTACGATTTGTATTTTGTTCTTCATACCGATTCTTTCATTCCCGCAAAAAATAAAACTGCAAAAGGTTGCAAATCTCCCTTATCCAATCAATGAATCAGCAGGACTTGCACTTCTTGATAGCGATCTTATTTATACAATGAATGATAATGGTGGAACGAATCAACTTTTTGGTATTAATCGTTATGGAAAAATGTTTTTTATTTCTCGAATCGTAAACGTGGTAAATAATGATTGGGAAGATCTTGCAGGTAAACATGAAAAGATATTTATCGGAGATTTTGGAAATAATTTCAATCTCAGAAAAGATTTAGCAATTTACCTATTTGAGCCACAAAGATTTGCTTTCGTTGATTCTTTTACCGCTTCTCTAATTTCGTTTTACTATCCTGATCAAAAACAATTTCCTCCATCGCCATCCAATTGGAATTTTGATTGCGAAGCATTTTTCCATCATCATGATTCCCTTTATCTCTTCTCTAAAAATCTTTCTAATCCAAATGATGGTTATACAAAGATGTATCGCTTACCTGATGAGCCGGGAAATTATGTTGCACAATTGACTGACAGTTTTTTATTGAACGAGCCGGTAACGAGTGCCGACATAAGTCCTGATGGAAAAACGGTGGTGCTGCTCAGCTATTTCTCTCTGTGGATTTTTAAGAATTTTCCGGTGAATCATTTCTTAGCAGGAGAAGTTTTTCAATTTCCATTTAAAGGATTCACGCAAAGGGAGGCAATCTGTTTTTCCAACGATCATGAATTATTGATTTCGGATGAACGTCGTTTTGGTAAGGGAGGAAAGCTTTACAAAATTGATTTGAATCAATTGAACTTTTCACAGCCGATGAAAAAATCCCAATACCAATTTAACAAACGAATGATTTACAATCTCTTCAACAACACGAAAGTGAAGTACAAGAAAATTATGAGAGAATCTCCTCAATAATTTGGGGAAGCCAATCAAACTCCAGCAGGTGTACTTTATGTGCAATGGTTTCTGCAGAATCATTTTCATCAATGCTGGTTTTCTTTTGAAGAATTATTTCGCCTTCATCATAATGATTATTCAGGTAATGAATGGTGATTCCTGTTTCTTTTTCTCTTGCTGCAATCACTGCTTTGTGAACACGCATTCCATACATACCTGCCCCGCCATATTTGGGTAGCAATGCTGGGTGAATGTTGATGATCTTATTGGGGAATGAAGTGAGCATGCTTTCGGGAATCTTCCATAGAAAACCGGCAAGCACAACCAGATCAATTTTACGCTGTCTTAGAATTTCAACAACCGATTCACTATCAAACAAATCCTTTTTTGTAATCAGGTATAACTGAATATTATTCTCTTTTGCAACTTCGATCACTTTTGCTTTTGGATTGTTGCAAATGATGCACTCGATTTTTATTTCCGGTTTTTCAGAAAAATAGTTAATAATGTTTTTTGCATTGCTGCCTGTTCCCGATGCGAAGATTGCGATGCGCTTCATTTAAAATCCGAATTCAGTAACCATTACTTGTTGGAAGAAATCAGCCATATTACTGTTGCCGTTTAATTTTTGTAATTCAAGAGTAGAAATTATAAAATTTGTTTCACCCAGGTTATTTAACTTCTTTGCCATTACCACTGAATTACCATTCC
>JAJAYG010000334.1 GCA_026786335.1 Chitinophagales bacterium
ATGCAGTTACACTCAGTTTCTGTAAAAATTCATCGAGCACCACATTGAATTCGCCCGGCTTTTCCATCATGGGTGCATGGCCGCATTTCTCAAGCATCACCAGTTCCGAATTGCGAATGAGTTTGTGAAATTCTTCGGCTACAAACTGCGGCGTAATGTTATCTTCCTTACCCCAAATTAAAAGCACCGGCATGGTGAGTTGATGAAGTAGTCCTCCTAAATTTTCTCTGATTGCAGATTTCGCCATCGAGATCACGCGTATTGCTTTGTTGCGGTTGTTGCAGATCTCATATACTTCGTCAACCAATTCTTTATCGGCAACCTTGGGGTCGTAAAAAGTAAATGCAGTTTTGTTTTTGATGTATTCATAATCACCGCGCTTTGGGAAACTGCCGCCGAGTGAGTTTTCAAATAAACCACTGCTACCCGTAAGAATCATTGCCTTAATTTTCTGTGGCTGGTCGAGTGCGTATAATTGTGCCACGTGGCCGCCTAAGGAATTTCCCAATAAGATCATCGAAGAATAACCTCTTTGATCAACAAATTTTTTCACATGCTTTACCAATCCTTTTACAGTAGAATCAAGAATCGACATTTCATAGATGGGCAAAAGCGGAATCACCACTTTGTACCGCGTATTAAATTCATCGAGGATGCTGCGGAAATTACTGAGTGCACCAAATAAACCGTGCAGCAAAAGCAACACTTCGCCTTCACCTTCTTCAATGTATTTGAAACCACCGTCTTCCTTAATTTCTACGCTCATAAGCTCAAATGTAATGGTGCTAAGATAAAGTTTTTTAAAGATTAAGGTTGGAAAGATAGAATAGTTATTAGCGGGAGCTAATAAAAATTCAAAATAAAATCACGAGTACTTAGGAACAAAATTTCATATGAGGGTGCATGGTTAAATGGCTTCATGCCTGCCTTCCGTACAGGCAGGGGTAAACTGTTGGCAGCGAAGCTGATTTGTTTTTTTTAACCATTAAACCACCTAACCATTTAATTTATTCGTGCCCACTCGATCCAATTTTTCAAAATCATAATTCATTGCGGAGTAAGAATTGATTCGGGGTGAAACTGTATGCCACAGATTTTGTAATGGGGATGAACAATAGCCATCACTTCATCATCTTTTGTTTTCGCGATTACCTGCAAGGATGTTTCATCCACATTTTTAAGAAGGAGAGAATGATAACGCATGGCATCAAACGGCGAAGGAATATTTTTAAAAACAGGATGCTGATTATGTTGAACGGAAGATGTTTTACCGTGCATAATTTTTTCGGCACGCACCAGAGTTGCTCCAAAAAATTCTCCGATTCCCTGGTGACCTAAACAAATTCCCAACACCGGAATTTTATCGTGGAAATATTCAATCAGCTCCATCATCACGCCGGCTTTGGCTGGTGTTTCGGGGCCGGGTGATAAAATGATGGCGGAAGGTTGAAGTGAAATTATTTCATCCAACGTTTTTGCATCGTTCCTGAAAACTTCGCAGTGCTTACCGAGTTGTTCAAAATAATCCTGCAGGTTGTAAGTGAATGAATCGTAGTTATCGATTAGCAGGAGTTTTGAGTTTTGAGTACTGAGTACTGAGCTTTGCATTTTGTTTTCCTTGGTCAATATCACTGCAAAATAATTTATTGGTTAGTGCAGAACTAAATTTTTATGTTATCAATTCTCTAAAACTCGTAAGGCTATATTTAGCTTTTAACTCAGTACGCAGTACTCACCACTCACCACTCACACCTTCTTCGCCAGTTCTTCAAAGAACCCTTCGATGTCAGTGAAAATACTTTTTACTGCAGGCAGGTATTGATCAAAGATATCAATGGCAGCATCTGCTGTTGGCAACAGGTAACTGAAAGTTTTAGATTGTGTTTTTGTTTCGGGTGAAATAAAACCTGCCTGATTAATGAGCCAGATAAAAAAGCTGAACACCAGTGTAAAAATAATCACGCGTAACAAAACGCCCAATACTCTGTTGATGAAACCAAGCTGCGTAATCTCCACTACTTTCTCCAGTGCCTTGCCAATCATGTAAACAAAAAATGCAATAATGATGAAGATGATGATAAAAGAAATTACCGTTAGGTATTGCGAACTGAATTGATATTGATCGCGCAGGTAAATGCTCACCACAGCGCAAAACTTTAAGGCACCAATGATGCCGAGGATCCATGCAGCGGTAATAAATAATGTAATGATTAATCCATGCGACCAACCTTTCCAGATGGCGATGGCAATACAAATTAAGAACAGAATATCAATCCACACAGGCGATTTCGGATTTCGGATTTATGATTTCGCCCTTCGATAAACTCAGGGTGACATTCATTAAAGATTTTTGTTGACGCATTTTATTTCAAAACTTTGTTAGCGGTATTAACTTTTCCAAAGTTTTAAACTTTGGAAAAGTTTTGTTGTAAAAGATTCACTACTATTTTATTTCCAATCGGCAAACCAGCATTTTTCCCATCGGAACTCCCTCAGAGCAACTTTTCCCGAGGGAACTCCCTCCAAGCAACTGTCAACTGTCCACTGTCAACTCGCAAGCAGTTCCTTCACCATCGCCGAAATAGTTTTTCCATCGGCTTTGCCAGCTAATTGTTTAGAGGCGGCGCCAATTACTTTTCCCATTTCTTGCGGAGTTGTTGCACCAACTACAGCGATAATATTTTTTAAAATTTCTTTCAACTCATCGGCGCTCATTTGAGCGGGCAAATATTTTTCGATCACAGCAATTTCTTCACGCTCTTTGGCGGCAAGGTCTTCGCGGTTTTGTTGTACAAAAATTTCGAGAGAATCTTTTCTCGACTTCACTAATTTCTGCAGCAGTTTTATTTCCTGCTCAGCATTTAACTCTTTCGAAGCACCGGGTTCTGTTTTCGCAACAATGATGGCGCTCTTAATGGCACGAATGCCACGCAACATTCCTTCATCTTTATTCTTCATTGCCTCTTTGAGGTCGGTCATTATTATTTCTTCTAAAGCCATTGGGTAAAAAGTTTTTGCAAAGATAGGAGAGGGGAAGGAGTTTTGAGTACGGAGTTATGAGCCTTGAGAAGTAAATATTTGAAGTCAGTTTTGCTCAATACTTTTCTTAAGTTGTTCTCGACAAGTTCGAACTCACCGCGACTGATGGAGACTTCGAGCTTGTCGAAAAGTTTTGATTTATTCTCAGTACTCACGACTCACGACTCACGACTATTTAATCTCTTCATAGTCAATATACTTTCCATCATCTTTTTTAAAGTGAGAATTTGGTGCAGTGCCGTTTTGATTGATGGTGGTTTTTGGCGGCGCATCATTTTGCGGTGGCGCAGTTTTCTTTTTGCGGCCGCTGAAGAACAAAGCGTAAACCATTAAACCAATGATGATGGCATCTAATAAAGGCATATTGAAAAGGTGTGCAATCAGGTTGGTAAAATTATGGGTGCGAAATTAAGATGTGCGCTTGATATAAGAACACGGATAGTTATTTCTTGGAATGAATTTCAAGTACCTTAATTCATTCTTTTAATTCTGTTCAATACCTTCTTAAAAATATTTTTTGATGTTGAAGATGCAATAATGATATTTTCAATCTCAAATGATTGTAAAACGTTTTTTAAGATTCTTCATCTGTAGGTTTATAAATCTTTGAAGGCTTTGACTTGCTAAATTATTTCATTGCGAAGATACTTAAAGGATGTAATAATTGGGCATATAGAATTCATTTTGAGCTTTAGGGGAATGAAAAAGATTCAAATTGCTTTTTAATTTTTGGTGAATGAATATTCATCGCAACAAATAAAAATTCTGAAAGCAAAAAAAAGCAAAGTGTTCCGAAGGAATCCCTTCGGGAAAAAGGAAAATGCTTTCACTAAGTTCAGTGGCATTAGTAAAGGAGGTGAAAGTGCTCTCGATTCTTTGATGAAAGAAAAGCAATGGGAGCATGAGCATTACAAAAAGAAATTTGGGGTTTAAAAACAGATACGCAGAAAAAAAATTATTTATTTTTGAAGAAAGTAAAAAGTATGAATTCCTTAGCAACCAGAAAAAGAGTACGTATGATTTCGAGATACGCTGAAACGTTAACGGCCCGCGAACAAGAACGCTTACTCAACCGCCTCAGAGAAAAGGCATTGCTTGATAAAGCAAAAAAGTTGAAAGGGAAAGTGAAACCGAATTCAATTACAATGGATGATATTCTTGAAGAAATTGCATTGGTAAGAAAGACCTCCAATGGATGAAAGGAAATTTATGCTCGATTCGAATATCTGGGTTAGTGGGATCATTAATATTTGGTTTAATGAACAAAAATAGGTTGTTCAGTGGTCGAATCCTTTACTGATAATGCTTTGGGATAGGCAAATTGAAATCAAT
>JAJAYG010000335.1 GCA_026786335.1 Chitinophagales bacterium
CCTTTAATGGATTAAAGTTTCTTTCAACCACAGTATCACCAATAACCTCACCATCCAGATTGTATGTTGGAAGTGTATCGAAACCACCGCCTTTCTGCCTTACCTGAACAGGAGTAAGAGTTGATAAAAATTGATCATCATCATAAACCTGAAGTTCGCCAGAAATTGCGCCATCTCTTAATGTAGCTACAAGCGGTTTCAATACTGACCAATCAAGTCCTTCATATCTGAAAGGCAAATTCATTTTTTCATTTACATCAATCACTCTCCAAACCCGTTTATGCCACAAAACATCTGACTCAGAAACATAGTCATACGGGATTGCTTCATTATCTACTATCGTAGAATGATCCGATGGCAAATCACGTGGTTGTGTTTCAGTGGTTTGAGCACTTAAAAATCTTGCTGATAAGATCAGCGAAACAGCGGTAATAATAATAAGTTTATTTTTCATGTTGCTATAATATTATTATTGCATTTCAAGTGGAATAGAATTAAGTCTTCTTGGAGTTTTATCAGGGCCAATTGCTTGTATGCTTCTAAAAATAAAAGTATCTCCGGGTTTGCAATTCGTAATAAACTCTGCAACCTTTCCTGACCATCTTGCACCAGACCCTTTCTCAATTTTAGGATCCTGTCTTCTTGCTATATAAATAACTTCATATGAAGTCACATCAAAACGTACTCCTTGAAAATAAAAGTCTTTCAAAACTGCTCCTATTCCCTGAGAAATCTTTAAGGTTGATGCAGGCATTTTTCCTTCAGAAACTCCATTAATTTGCGCAACGGGATCGGGGATACGCTTAACAACATATTCAAGTGTTCCAATCTGCCTTGATCCGGTTTCCATTGCAACAGAGACATTAAGATTTACTTTTTTGCCTACCATTGAAGGTGGCATTACAGCTGAAAACTTTCCATTAGAAACCTTCTTAAATGAACCTTCAGATGCGCCTGCATTAACTTTATCGGCAGGAAAACCAGGAACCGAAACAGAGAATGGATTATCGATACCTGCATAAATAATATTCAGGTTATCAGATGATACTACGGCAGCACCTTTTGCAGTTTGATATTCTGCTTCAAAAGGATAAAACAAACTGCCGTTTGGACCTTGAACCTCTACAGCTCCGGCGTATTTTTGAATTCCTTCACCACCAGCAACTACTTCTAATTTTCCCATTCCATTTGTAACCGGGATTGAAGTACCACCTCCCACAACAGGGTTAGTATTTAACTCAAGAAAATTTCCATCAGCGTCTTTCTTTGCAATATTATAATCTAAAGATCCTTTCCAAACTTTTGGGTTAACTGTTGAACTATAAGCAGCCACAAATATGTCGGCTTTATATTGCTGCCCCGACATAACATAGTTAGAAGCCTGAATTACTTTTGCTTGAATTTTATCAACAACTACAATATCAGCTTTGATCTTCTTGAAAAGATAATCAACAATTAAACCTTCAGAATTTCTGATATCATTTTGATACTTATTTAATAATGTAACTGCCGCAATGGTAGGCACCATCTCAAAGTTAGTTTCTGTCCAGCTTTTTAAAACACCTTCAGACTTTTCTGTTGGATTCAGTGCCGCTAATGGCATTTGACTTTCCAGTTCCTTTTTAATTGATGGTTCATCAACAAGGCCAAGAAGATCAGATCGCAACTTATTGATCTGTATTTGTAATTCTTCGCCATTCTTTTTTACTACCATAATATTCGTGGCAACATCTAGATTTCTATCATCGAACATTTCACCTTTCTTCATTAGTTCAGCAATTGAACCTTTAGAGATATCCATCTTTTTGCCTGTAGTTTTATCAACTAATCCTCCGGATTTATCAACTACTTGCCTTTTAAGTTCTTCTATTTTCGCATACAGTACATCGGAAAGTTTCTTTGCGGTGTTCGCTTTGTTTAATAATGGTTCCACGCGGGTTCGATCATTCTGTAATTGTTTTTCGAAAGCAGCAAACGTTTTATCGTTCTTGCTATCAATAGCATTTACAGAGTCATCGATACCTGAATTTACCACATGAAAAGCATGTAATATTTCTGCCGAAACATTAAGCGCAAGCAATGCAGTCAACACTAAATACATAAGGTTGATCATTAGTTGCCTGGGTTCCTTTGGGATTGACATTCTAAATTATTTTTCTTTTAGTGTTATTAAAACAATAGTTTTTAAGATTTATTTCCACCCATTGTCATTGCTGACAGCATGTTTCCATATACATTATTGAGTTGTCCAAGATTTTTTGCAAGATCTCCGATCTCTGTTCTGTATCGTTTGGTATCGTCAATAGATTCAGTTAGGTTATCCATTGCCTGAGAAAGTGATCCGTAGAATTTGTTCATTGTCTTCAAATGACTATTTGTATCCTGAAGTTCCAATTCATAAATTGCATTAAGTTGAGCAAGATTCTTAGATACCAGCTGTACTTGCTCATGATAATTCTTAGTATCGCCTGTAGCATCAGATAAAAGTTTTGCTGCTTCAGTTGCATTTGTATAAGCAACTTTCATTTCTCCAAGTGCTGATGCTGCTTGTCTAGCACTATTAGAAAAATCATTCGATGCCATCTGTGCATCCTGCATATCTTTCAATTGCGAAATACTGTCACCCAACCGTTTCAGATTGTCGCCCAATCGTTTTACCAAAGCAGGCTCAACGTGATTATCTTCAAGTGCTTTATCAAGTTGGTGAGTAATAGATCCATGCGATTGGGTTTGCTTCAACATTTTCAATTCCTCTTCATCTGGTGCAAGATCCAATTCGGGATAAAGTTTTTCCCAATAATAATCTTTATGAGGCGGAAGAATACCAAGAAGAGCGAAAATAAATGCCTCAACTGACATTCCAATAATAAGCATTAATCCAGCACCTTCCCAGTGTTGAAGTTTAAAAAGCGCACCAAGCAATACTACCGATGCACCAACACCAATGATTAGATTTTTTACTCGCTTTCCGCGTTCTGTGTCAAAAAATTCGACGATTTTTTTCATTGCTTTAATTAACTGTTTGTTTGGGTTAGAAAATAATAGATAAGAACGAATTGATTACCTGTCATCGATAGATCTTCCAAGATAAGTAATAATATCTCTGAAGCCCACATAGCTGCGAGCTGAATCCTGGTATTCAAATGCTCTTGATCCGGTTTGGCAGAGGTAGGCAATATCTTTCCATGAACCGCCGCGAATTACTTTTCGCTTAGCAGTAATTGGATCATTAGCTTGAGCATCATATCTGATATCAGGATTTAAATCGTGTTCAAATTGATAAGAATTTGGAAAGTAGGCGGTTGATGTCCATTCAGCTGCGTTACCAGCCATACAATAAATTCCATAATCATTTGGAAAATAAGCATCCGCTTTTACTGTATACATTCCTCCATCATCAGGATAATTTCCTCGGCCAGGTTTAAAGTTTGCAAGAATACATCCTTTCTTATTTCTCATATAAGGGCCACCCCAGGGATAAGGAGAAATTTCTCTGCCCCCGCGAGCCGCGTACTCCCATTCACCTTCAGTAGGCAAACGGAATTCGTCTTCCATAACTAACCCTACTTCTTTTCTCCAATCATTATAAAGTCTTGATCTCCATTTGCTAAATGCCATAGCTTGTTGCCAGGTTACTCCTACAACAGGGTAATTGTCAAATGCAGGATGCCAAAAATAATTTCTTGTCCATGGTTCATTATATGAATAAATAAAGTCATGAACCCAGCATAGCGTATCAGGATAAACATTTACAACCTCAGACTTAATTACTGTTGTACGATCAAAATCAGCATTCAAACGATTTACATCTCTTGAAGCTTCTTTAAAATCTGTCCAATAATAAACATAATTTAATTGACGGGGATCAATTTCCTTTCTTCCTAAAATACGCTGATCTTCTGGGTAATACATTGAAGAAAGCTGTTCTTGTACGTCTGGATCATTCCAATCAATCCATTCAAACCAATTTATTATTTGCTCACCTGTTTCTTCTTTCTCTGTCATGTAGTCTCCACCTAAAATTGTATGAGCAATTGAATCACGTGTCCATTCAACAAACTGACGATATTCATTATTTGTAATCTCAGTTTCATCCATGAAAAAACCTTGAATCGAAACTGATTTTGCTCTTTGAATCATTGAATTATTGATATCCTCATCACTTTGACCGATGTGAAGGAATCCACTTCGAACATATACCATTCCATATGGTATTGTTACGCCCCATCGTGGTCTGTCAAGTGACCCTAAAAGCTGTCCGCCGTAGTCACCACCTCTATTACAACTTGCTACTAATAAAAGCAGCGAAGCGAACAGGATGTAGATGCTATGTTTTTTCATACTTCGAAATGTATTTAAAACTAAAAGTTCGTAAAAGTAAATAAATTCGTCAATTATCCAAATTAATAAAGGCTGTAATGTAAGAATCCTTTTATTAAGAAATTTCTACTCTACTCCTTTATCGCATTTTCACATACAAAGTTTCACATTAGAAACGAGGATTGTAAATAACCTTTCCTGGTTTAGCTGTTTTAATTAAATTGACTTTGTAATTCAAAACAATTTCATGAGATCCATTTGATACTGAATTAAGTGCTGAAAGTGTATAGTCATATGAATATCCAACTCTCAATTTTTCATTAATATTGATTCCCGCAAATGCAATAACGCCGTCTTGTGTTGAATTATTATATCCCCTGTATCCACCTC
>JAJAYG010000336.1 GCA_026786335.1 Chitinophagales bacterium
CTCTTAAATGCATACCACCATTTTCTGCCCGATGTGGATGACATTTTTAAGGAGGGAAAAAAACTTTACAACACCAAAGCCGAAAAGAATTTTGTGAATAAAGCTTTTACCCTTTGCCCCAATGTAAGTATTGACAATGCTATTATGGAAAAGGCAAAAAATGTTTCTGTTATTCCGGTGCAGTTTGGCTGGAGCGATCTTGGAACATGGGCTTCGCTGTACGAAGCTTATGAAAAAGATTATTGGGGAAATGCCGTGAGCGGAAAAAATGTGATGATCTATGATTCCTCTAATTGCATGGTGATGGTGCCCGATAAAAAATTGGTAGTAATGGAAGGCCTCGAAGATTTTATTGTAGTGGATACTGAAGATGCTTTGCTCATTTGCCGCAAAGATCAGGAGCAGAAGATCAAAGAGATAGTAATGGATATTAAGTTGAAGAAGGGGGAAAAGTTCTTGTGATTTCGTCCTTCGATAAACTCAGGATGACAATGATTGCGAATTTTTGATTTCGGATTTTGCAAGCGGATCTAATTGACTGCAAGATCAATTGAATTTTTTAATGATTTTTTTATTTCGATAATAAGAACTGAAATAACAGCAACATATTCCACTGCCGTCAGCCACAAATTTTCGTTATAACTTTTAGTTTGGTAAGTCGCGTAACTCAATACGATCATTAGCGACCAAACTATTGCGTAGCGGTAACCTGTAATCACACTCATCATCACCAAAGTTGTTATGTACCATGGATGAACAGTGGTAGATAAAAGAAAAAATATGGTGAGTGAAAATTGCATCATGCGAAAAAAATTCTGCAGTTCAATTTTCTTTTCCTTCCAACCCAAAATCATAACTATCACAAAAACACTTAGCGCCAGCCACGGACCTGCTGACTGTATGATGTTATAACCTGTTATTTGAAAACCAATCCACCGAATGAGGAAATACATACTTGCATTAAATTCAAACTTTTGAAAATAAAGATCAACGCTTGATCCAATGTTTGAGATGAGTTGATTATTAATGAAAGGAAAAAATAAGAGCGCACAAACAATTGCGGTGATTAAAAAATAAATGATGCTTCTTGCTTTCAATCTTTTAATTAAGAAAGGAAGAAACATAAGCGGAACTATTTTAATGCAAACAGCAAATGCAAATGCTATTGACGAAAGCAAATTTTTCTTGAGTACTAATAAATAAACTGCCAACAGCAAAAAGAAAATCAAGATAGCTTCAAGATGCACATTGCCGCTAAGTTCAATTATCACCAGTGGGTTGAGCGCAAACCATAAAACATTTTTTTTTGGTAATTGAAATTGCGAAAGCAGTTTTATCAAAATAAAAATGCTACCGGCTTCGGCTGCTACGCAAAAGAAATGCAATATGATAACTGATCCATATAAATTATTTGGTGAAAGAAAAGCAACAACAGCAAAAAGAAACTGGCCGATGGGCGGATAGACAGAAAAGTAATTCGGGGAGTTCATTCCATCCAGCAAGCGTTGTAAATATTCATTTCCATTTTGCTGAATAAAAACTGATGGAATTTGCAAATAAGGGTTTACTCCTTTAGTAATTAAATTTCCGTCCCAAACAAATCTGAAATAATCATCGCTTAGTGCAGGAATAGAAAACAGAAAAGTTATTCTGAAAAAAATTGCCGCAACAATCAGCCATGCAAAATTTCGGTCATCACTTCTTTTCAATAAAAAAATGTAAGCAGCAAATAAGATGAGGTAGACTGAAACAAGTTGCAGAAATTGTTCGCGGTGTAAAACATAGCCGAATAAAAAATATCCGACGAAAGAAATAATGAGTGCAGTAAATATTTTCCAATCGAATTTAACCGGCACAAATAAATTTTAATTAACAAAGTAAACCGATTTATCGAAGTTCAGCCAGCTTGTGCCTCTGCTGGAAATTCAATCTTTTTCCCTTTTCCTGCAGAAGGCCCCGAATGAACCACTGAGTAAAAACAAACAAAACCAAATCCGAAAGCAAGCAGCAAGTGAAAAGGAAACAGCCCAAAATCATCTACTCTAAAAGCGAGATACATTCCCCATGCAAAATAAATTGCAAGAATTCCTTCAACAATCGTCATTGCATTAATTGAATTCTGTAAATACTTGTTGCTCTTCCATGTTTCGCCCCCTGCCTTTAAGTTGAACTTTGGTGTGCGGATGAATGATGATTTTTTTCCTGCATAACCTTCCAACACGGCCACCGCATTGTGCAAAGCCAATCCCATACTGATAGATAAAAAGAGCGGGAATTTTTGAAGGAAGTGATAAAAATTTTTGGGAAAACTTTTATCATGCTGCGCTAATGCAGTGTAATAAAAAACCGAAAGCACTAAAAAACTTAAAAGAAAAAATGAAGCATAATAAAATATTACTTCAAACTGTTCAAACTCATTTTTAACAAGCAGCATTGGAATGCTCAGCAAAGCAGTAATCATTATTGCAATAAAAACCGAGCTGTTCATTAAGTGAAAAATGGCGTGAATCTTTGTTCCAAATTTTAAATCTTTTTGCACCAATACCGAAATCAGATTTTTCTTCGCGCATTCCGCCGCACCCTTATTCCAGCGGAACTGCTGATTCTTTAATGCACTCATGGTTACAGGAAGTTCGGCGGGAGAATTAACATCCTCCATATAAACGAACTTCCATTTTTTCAACTGTGCGCGGTAACTTAAATCCAAATCTTCTGTAAGCGTATCCGACTGCCATCCGCCGGCATCAGTAATGCAACGCTTCCTCCAAATTCCTGCAGTGCCATTGAAGTTAATGAAATGACCTCCTGTATTTCTTCCTGTTTGTTCGATCGAAAAATGTGCATCGAGTCCAAATGCCTGAAGACGGGTGAGCATTGAGTAATCTTTATTCAAATGAGTCCAGCGGGTTTGCACTGCGCCTACTCTGCTATCGGCAAATTGAGGAATTGTTTTTTTGAGGAAATATTTTTCGGGAAGAAAATCAGAATCAAAAATTGCAATAAAATCTCCTTTGGCTATTTCAAGACCATAGGCAAGTGCGCCTGCTTTATATCCCACTCTGCTATCGCGGCGAACATGAACAATGTTGAGGCCGGCAGCGCTCAATTCATCCGTCTTCTTTCTTATTGTTTCAACGGTTTCATCATCAGAATCATCAAGCACCTGAATTTCCAATTTATCTTTCGGATAGTCAATTTGTGAAACTGCATCAAGCAGTCTTTCGGCAACATACAATTCATTATAAATAGGCAATTGAATTGTTACCAATGGAAATTCAGTTATGTCAGCAGCAATACTTTTCGGTTTTCTTTTTTCTCTTATTTTTTTTCTAAGGTAAAGAAAAACGAGGTTCAATTGAACTATGCTGTAACTAAAAATGAAAAGCAAAGCAACCGCATAAATGATAATAATAGCAATGGCAACAATCTTCATTTTATGATATTACATGTATTTAAAAATGGTAGTAATAATTTTATAACCCGCCCCCACTGTTCCTTTAACGGTTCCCGAAACTTTTGAAATGCCAATTCGCTTTCTGTAAGTAACAGGTACTTCTATAAATTTCAATTTTTGTTTTGCTGCTTTCAGTTGCATCTCCACCGTCCACCCAAAATTTGTATCAATCATTTCAAGCATCATCAGCTTATCCCATTTTATTGCTCTAAATGGTCCCAAGTCTGAATAGGTAACTCCATAAATCCATTTCAGCAATCGCGTTGCCAGCCAATTCCCAAATACTTGTTGCGGTTGCATTGATCCTTTATCTCTATTTCCTTTTGCGCGCGAACCTATCACAAAATCGAAATCATCATTCACAATCGGATCAATCAATAATTTCATCTCTTCGGGGTGATCTGAATAATCGCCATCCACAAAAACTAAAATATCGGGTGCAACTGATTTTGTATTCACATACTCCATTCCTTTCAAACAAGCCGAGCCGTATCCTTTTCTTCCGTCATGTATTACTTTGGCTCCTGCTGCTGTTGCTGCTTTTCCTGTATCATCATTCGAATTATTGTCAACCACAATAATTTCACGCACCAGATTTTTATCAATGTCGCCGATCACCTTTGCAATGGATTCCTGTTCATTGTAAGCAGGAATAATTACATCAACAATTGGTTTCCTTTTCTCTTCGCTCAAAGCGGTTCAAAGATAACTGCATTGATGTTAGCATAAACTTTTGTTGGAAATCATTAACAAACTTTTTAACAAATCACTTGTGGGTGATTGGTAATGAAAAAAGGCAGTGGAATTTTCCACTGCTTTTTCAAAGATGTGTTTCCAGAACTATTTCTTATCAAACTTTCATGAGTTATTTTATGATTACCAATTTTTTAGCCGCGGAAAAATAATCACCTTCTTTTAATACCCAAATGCAAATTGAAGTGAAGAAATAATGAAGAAGAAGAAAAATAAAATGTGTTTCATGGCTTGAGATTTAGGTTATTGAATTATGAGTTTTCCAAAATGAACTGGTTTATTTGACTTAAGCATTTGGTAAAAAAATAAACCTTTAGAGAAAAAAATAGAAGATATCTTGATTGAGTGATTTACATCTAACTCTTCTGAGAATATAATTTTACCAGAGATATCTTCAATTACAATTGTAATTTTTGATTCGTCGGCTATTTCGAAAAATAAATTATCCCCAATCGAACAAGGGTTAGGATAAACAAGTAATTGTTCTCTACTCAATTCCGTTTCAGTCAACCCTAATGGCAAATCACAAACTGGATATTCGTATGATGTATCGAGATATTGTAGGATGTTATTCACCTTAAGGCATTTTAAATTATATTTTACCTCCCATCCAAGTAAATTATTGTATGGTTCATAAATAAGCCCCCCTGTCCATCTTACGCCTTCGAACAAAGGAGTGGGTAGCCAGTGAGACATGAAAGGTTAAATCGCTTGTGAAAATCGTTGCCAATCAATATTGAATCAATATCACTAATCCACATGCTATCTTCATCAGCATGAAGAAAGGTTTGAGGAGCAAGATCTCCAGTATGCAAATCGAAGTCAAAAAGGAGTTGCTCCATTGGATTGCAGGCGCAATAAAAGTAAATTTTTCGGTTTAATGTGTCTTCTCTTAATGCGCCCCCATATAGTCCGTAGTAATCTGGTTGTGCTGAATAAATTATATCTACATAAAGTTTTTTATACTCAATGCTATCAATAATAGTATCTCCGTTTGTATAATATCTTCTTTGTTCACACAATCGGCCGCAATAAGAATCGAAGTAATCGGCTCGCCATTCTCCGCCATCAAGTGGAAAGGGATGGTAAATATTGGCTTACGAAAAAATATATGAGTTAGCACTCAGCAGGAGAATCAAGCAAAATAAAATTGAAAATATATTTTTTATCACAGGCATTTTTTAAGAAAAGTTTCACCAGTCCGCTGCACTTGCTTACAATAATTTATCAAACTTAAGAAAGGCATTTAAGGAAAGCAGAAGATGTTTGAAAAAAATTTGGCGGCTTATGAAATTAAGAAAATAAAAAAGGCAGAAGAAAATTCCTCTGCCTTTAACAAATAATTCTCAACTGATTTATTTCTTC
>JAJAYG010000337.1 GCA_026786335.1 Chitinophagales bacterium
CGGTTATACCGGTTACCTGGTCTCAAATCGCCCCGGAACTATTTCGGTAAAAAGCGAGACATGTTGTGATGATATTTGGAGAGTAGAATATCCTAAAAAACTTTTGTATGCAGTGCGCGGAAATGTTTATGATCAGGATACCCGCAAATTAATTACGGGCGCAAAGGTTATGTTCTTAGACGAAAAGAATATGCAGATTGGTACTAAAATGTCGAAACAAGATTCTCTTTATTTCTTTAATACCAAAGTAAAAAAATCATATACGCTTAAGTCAACTAAGGATGGGTACTTCACCGGCTCATCAACAT
Organism: Chitinophagales bacterium; assembly: GCA_026786335.1. GTDB lineage: Bacteria > Bacteroidota > Bacteroidia > Chitinophagales > UBA10324 > JAJAYG01. The sequence continues at coordinate 309 of JAJAYG010000337.1, forward strand.
TTGTGGTGAACGAGAAAGATGAGAACGATACCATGCGTGTAGATTTATATATGAAATTAATTCCTCATGAGCCAATTAGAATCGAGAATATTTATTACGGTTTTGATTCTGCAAATCTTCGCCCTCAATCTAAGCCGGGGTTAGATACGCTTTACCAGATTTTAACTGATAATCCAGATATTATTATTGAAATAGGATCACACACAGACAGCAAAGGAAAAGATGACTATAACCAAAAATTATCTCAAGCTCGTGCTCAAAGTGTGGTTGATTACATGATTGGAAGAGGCGTTGGTGCGGAGAGATTGAAAGCAAAAGGATATGGTGAAACTAAACCACTTGCAAAGGAAATTAAGGCAGATGGAAAAGATAGTCCAGAAGCCCGCCAGTTGAACAGGCGTACAGAATTTAAAATAATTGGAACAATTCCAGGCAAAGAATTAATTTATGAAATGGGTGATCCTGGATTTGATCCCAATGCAATTGATACCTATGAAGAACAAAAGAATCAGCCGCAGGATGAGGAAGAACTAAAAGAGGAAGAGAATCCGAAATTTTAATTTATAAAATTCCTGAACTGAAAAAATCCCGGTGCATAGCCGGGATTTTTTTATTTTAATTCGGCAGGATTAATTTGATTTAATAGCAGCGAATGCAACAAATAACCAACCTAAAATAAAACATAATCCTCCAATGGGTGTTATTATTCCTATCCAATTAAGATAGGGGAGAGTTGCGAGCAAATACAAACTGCCGGAAAACAAAATGATGCCGGCGGTAAAAAGCCAAGCTGAAAAATTTATCATTTTATTGTGAATCCTTTCAGAAAGAAAAACAACAGCAAACAAAGCAAACGTATGGTAGAAATGATATTCAACACCGGTATGAAAAATTTTAAGTTGATCATCGGATAAAATTTCCTTTAGCCCATGTGCTGCAAATGCACCTAATGCAACTGCTGTTGCACCTGAGAAACCTGATACCATTAAAAAATTTTTTTTCATAGATTAATAATTTGTGTGAAAGATATTGCATTAGATTCACAGAAGGCAAAAAGTAAATTTTTAGGATATTGCATAAATTATTTCAACTAAAATTTTAATTGATGAAAATATATACCCGAAAAGGAGACAATGGAAGCACCCAATTAATTGGAGGAACAAGGGTTTCAAAAAGCCATATTAGAATTGATGCTTATGGTACTGTTGATGAATTAAATTCATGGATTGGTCTCGTTGCTGATAATCTTAAAACTTTTACTGATAAATTACTCATGAAGGAAATTCAGGACCGTCTTTTTACAATTGGCTCATTGCTGGCAAGCGATCCTGATAAATCGAATATGAAAGTTCCCGACTTGCTGAATTCAGATATTGAATTGCTTGAACAATCAATTGATAATTTTCAGGCGGACTTGCCTGAATTAAAATCTTTTGTGTTGCCGGGTGGTAGTTCAGCAAATTCTATTTGCCATATCGCTCGTTGCGTTTGCCGAAGAGCGGAGCGCATGGTGGTGCTATTAAATGAGTCAGAAAAAATTGAACGCTTAATCATAATTTATCTCAATCGTCTTTCAGATTTTCTTTTTGTGCTTTCTCGTAAAATTTCTTTTGATGCAGGAAGTGAAGAGCTTCTATGGAAGCCCCGCCTGTAAATGGTTTCAGAGGGTAGCATTATTTAGCAATTGATAGTTTTATTTAAATTTTGATTAATGAACTATTCGGTTATTTTTGCGGAAAATTAAACCCCTTACCCGCAGAAGATGTATTGGACACTTGAATTAGCGAGTTACCTCGAAGAGGCACCCTGGCCTGCAACCAAAGATGAATTGATCGATTATGTTATACGTTCGGGAGCACCGGTGGAAGTAATTGAGAACCTGCAGGAATTGGAAGATGAAACTGAAGTTTATGAAGGCATTGAAGATATTTGGCCCGACTATCCTACGCACGATGATTTTTTCTTTAATGAAGATGAGTACTGATTAAAAAAAACTCACTTTGCTTTTTCAAAAAAAATTCTGTTCATCACCTTACACTATTTTAATTTGTAATTTTTGAATTCGTAGGGCCTTATGCCTGTGAGTGATTCAATTGAATTCAGCAACTTATATTTAATAGGGATTTGAATATTTTTGTTTTCAGGAATAAAATTCCAGTTTTCATTTTTTATTCTCTCTGCCATAACTGAGGGATGCGAGCCGTTAAATTTCACCAAAGGAAATTTGCAGCTATAGTCAAATTCTGTTTGCTTCTCTAAATTTTTCTTTACCCAAGCATCATTATGCCACAAGCTGTGAAATGATTTTGCACGTTCAAGTTCTTGAACCGGGCCTCTTACTTTTCCATAGTGAAAAATAGTGGCATCAATTTTTTTAACAGTAAGTAGTTCAGGGTTTTTTATTTGTTGCAATTTCTGCTCTAAAGAATATTTTCTGAATCCCTGTGCATCACGAAATGATTTTATCAATTTATTATTTTTAATCATTCTAACTTCATAAGGATAAATACCTCTCGATTTTTGTTTGGCTACATAATTATAGTTTCCAAAAAAGTGAAGCCATGAAAAAAGTAATCCATCAATTTTTTTGTCATTAAGATATTTTATTGCTCCATCTTTAATTTTCTGAAGATCATTTTCATGAACTACTTCATCGCCCTGTAAATAGAAACCCCAGTCTCCGCTAATTTCATTAAAGGCAATATCAGTTTGCTGAGCAAGAATTTTTCCTCCATCACGAATTGAATCATCCCAGATGGTATCAATGATTTTTATTTTTGGTGAAGCAATTGTTTCAATTGCTTCTCTGGTTCCATCATCACTATTTCCAACAGCAATAATAAATTCATCACAAATTGGGAGTATGGATTGAATGGATTGTATAAAAGGGTAGCGGAATTTTATTCCATTCCTTATAAAACTAAATCCGCTTATTTTCATTGAAAGACTAATATGCTTTTGTTTCCAAAAGTTTTTCTGCTGTTATCAAATCAAGCATTGTTGTGATCTTGAAATTTGATGGATCACCTTCTACCAGATTAATTCTGATACCAGAGGATTCAACTACCGAAGCATCATCTGTGAATGATTCATTAAAGGTTTGCTTATAAGCATTCTTAATAACCTCGGAGTCGAAGCATTGAGGAGTCTGTACTATTTTATACTTGGAACGCTGCCGGTGCTTGTTAGTTTCTTTAAATACTTCGCGTATAGAATCCTTAAGCTCGATTGCAGGTACGGCATTTCCTTTTTCTAAAGCAGTTTCATAACACCTCTTAAGAAGCAATTCATTTACAAAAGGGCGACAGGCATCCTGCACAGCAACAATTCCTTTTTCATGAACCAGTTTCAATCCGTTTTTTACAGAGTGAAATCTTGTTGCACCGCCTTTGGTAATTTTGATAGGGATTTTTTTTAGAAACTTTTTTTTGATCTTTTCCCATCGATCAAATTCTTCAGCAGGTAATGTGATAATAAATTCAGCATCATTCCACTCTTTTAAAAACGCATTGATGGTATGAACGATACAGGGGACTCCATTAATCAGCAAAAATTGTTTTGGAACAGTGTTATTCATTCTGGTTCCAAAACCTGCAGCAGCAATAATTACAATTTTTTTTTCCTTCACTTAAAAAAGTATTGCAATGTAGAATGACTAAATGTAAGAATAAATTTAATCAGCATAGAAGTAAAGCAGCGCTTAATTACATGATCAGCATTGCATCGCCATAAATAGCAAACTTATATTTCTCTTTCATAGCTGTGCGATAGCATTCCATCGTAAGATCGTAACCGGCAAATGCACATACCATAATGAGCAAACTTGTTTTAGGCATATGAAAATTAGTGATCATACAATTACATATATTAAAATCGTATGTCGGATTAATAAAAAGATTTGTCCATCCCTCAACCGGTTTTACATATTTATGAGCTGACACCGATGATTCAATAGCACGCATGGTGGTGGTGCCCATTGAACAAATTTTTGCTTTGTTATCAATGGCTTTGTTAATCACGTTGCAGGCTTCCTGATCAACTTTAAAATACTCAGCATCCATTTTATGCTTAGATAGATCTTCAACTTCTATCTGTCTGAATGTTCCTAAGCCAGTATGCAGCGTAATCTCAGGAAGATTGATTCCTTTAATTTCTAAACGCTTCAGCATTTCTCGGCTCAATTGTATTCCTGCACTTGGAGCAGCAACTGCACCTTCATGTTTTGCATAAACGGTTTGATAACGCTCTTCGTCCAAAGGTTCGGGTTTGCGCTTGATGTATTTTGGAATGGGTGTTTCTCCATGTGAATAGAGTGTTTCTTTTAATTCATCATCGGTGCCGTCAAAAAGAAATCTTATTGTTCTTCCGCGTGAAGTAGTATTATCCACTACTTCTGCCACCAAAGCACCATCAGTACCAAAATAAAGTTTATTACCAACGCGAATCTTTCTTGCAGGATCAACCAAAACATCCCATAGACGCATCGAGTGATTGAGTTCTCTCAAAAGAAAAACTTCAATTTTAGCACCTGTTTTTTCTTTTCTGCCATAGAGACGAGCAGGAAAAACTTTGGTGTTGTTCAAAATCAGGCAATCATTTTCATTAAAGATGTTTAGGATATCTTTAAATTGTTTGTGCTTGATCTTTCCGGTTTTACGGTCAACGATCATTAATCGTGCTTCGCCGCGGTTCTTAGAAGGGTACTGCGCAATCAGCGCTTGGGGAATGTCAAATTTGAATTGTGATAGTTTCATTTTGGCTCTTAATAAATTACGGTTTATTAAAAGAATCTCAGAATACTAAGCAGTTAAAAGAATAATTGTGATTGCTCGTTAAATCCTAAAATGCTTTATTGTTTTTTAAAAACGGAGTGCAAATATAAACTGTTTTGATTCTGAATGAAATTTTGTTTGGTGCGCAACATAAATAATTTTTATAGAATGGAATTAAACAGGCAATACCTGTTTAGCCCTTGTTAAAATGTTTTGAATTACGTTTGCAAAACGATGAACATGATCATTCGAATTTTTAGCGAGTCTGTACTGCTTGCCATTCGCGAGTTGAGGGTGAATAAGCTCCGCACTTTTCTTACACTTTTAGGAATAGCGATCGGAATCTTTTGTGTGATCTCAATTTTCTC
>JAJAYG010000338.1 GCA_026786335.1 Chitinophagales bacterium
AAAATTTTACATAGAAACTTATGGTTGTGCAATGAATTTTTCTGATACCGAAATCATTGCTTCAGTATTAAACAATGCCGGCTTTTCTTCGACTGATGATTTTACAGGTGCAGACCTTATCTTGATTAATACTTGCAGTATCAGAGACAATGCCGAGCAAAAGGTGCGCAAGCGATTAACAGATTTTCGTGTACTAAAAAAAGCAAACCCCGGAAAATTAATTGGCGTTTTGGGTTGCATGGCTGAAAGATTAAAGTCAAAATTTTTAGATGAAGAAAAAATAGTTGACCTTGTAGTAGGCCCTGATGCTTACCGCGATCTTCCAAAACTCATTGCCTCTGCCGATGAAGGCGAAAAGGGTGTAAATGTTTTGTTATCAAGAGAAGAAACGTATGCCGATATTAGTCCGGTTCGGCTAAACAGTAACGGTGTTTCAGCATTTATTTCTATCACGAGGGGTTGCAACAACATGTGTTCATTTTGTGTGGTGCCGTTTACTCGTGGCCGTGAACGTAGCCGCGAAGCTCATTCAATTGTAGCGGAAGCTAAACACTTGTTTAATCAGGGTTATAGAGAAGTTACTTTGCTCGGGCAAAATGTTGATTCGTATTTATGGAAGAATGAGGAAGGTGATAAACAAGTAAATTTTGCGCAGTTACTCGAAATGGTTGCATTGGTAAATCCAATGTTACGCGTAAGGTTCAGCACTTCGCACCCAAAGGATTTAACTGATGATGTTCTTTTCGCAATTATCAAACATCATAATATTTGCAACCACATACACTTGCCTGTTCAGTCAGGCAGCAGCTCAGTTCTAGAACGTATGAACAGGACTTATGACCGCGACTGGTACATGGAAAGAATTAACCGCATCAAAGAATTAATACCCGACTGTGGAATTTCAACTGATATGATCATTGGCTTTTGTGGTGAAAAGGAAGAAGATCATTTGCAAACCGTGAGTATGATGGAGTATGTAAAATATAACCTTGCCTATGTATATAAATATTCAGAGCGCCCCGGCACTTATGCAGCAAAGCAATTTGCCGATAATGTTTCTGAAGAAATAAAATCAAGGCGGTTGAGTGAGATAGTAGACTTACAAAGAAGAATGCAGCAGGAAGAAAATATCAAAGAAGTTGGGAAAGAGTTTGAAGTTTTAGCAGAAGGATTTTCAAAACGATCAGATGAGTTTTTATCGGGCAGAAATTCTCAAAGCAAAATGGTGATCTTTCCAAAAATGAATTTTAAAAAAGGCGATTATGTAAATGTGAGAATTGTAAGTATTACATCAGCAACGCTTATTGGCGAAGTGATAAATTAGTTATTGACTACAAAAACTTTAACAACAAACATTCAAGTGGAATTACAATCAATAAAAAACAGATTTGGAATCATTGGCAATTCGACTGCATTAAACCATGCAATTAGTATTGCCATTCAGGTTGCACCTACCGATCTTTCGGTTTTAATCAGCGGTGAAAGTGGCGTTGGTAAGGAAGTTTTTTCACACATCATTCACCAATTAAGTTTAAGAAAACACAATCCATTTATTGCAGTAAACTGCGGAGCAATTCCTGAAGGCACCATTGACTCTGAATTGTTTGGTCACGAAAAAGGATCATTCACAGGTGCGCATGAAGCTCGTAAAGGATATTTTGAAACAGTTAATGGCGGCACTATTTTCCTCGATGAGATCAGCGAACTTCCTTTAGGAACACAAGCACGATTGCTTAGAGTTTTAGAAAGTAAAGAATACATTAGAGTGGGTTCGTCAAAAGTTCAGAAGACAGATGTGCGAGTAATTGCAGCTTCAAATGTTAATTTGATTGACCGCGTTCAGGTAAATCGTTTCAGAGAAGATTTGTATTACAGGTTGAATACTGTTCCTATAAAAGTTCCTCCATTAAGAGAGAGAAAAGAAGACATTTCCGTTTTGTTCCGCCGGTTCTGTATTGATTTTTCTGAGAAATACAATTCTGCTCCAATTCAATTAGATGAAGAAGCAAAAGAATTATTGACCAGTTACAATTGGAATGGGAATGTGCGTGAATTAAAAAATATGGCTGAGCAGATTTCTGTTCTTGCAAAAAATAAATTGGTTAGTGCAGAGGAATTAAGGAGCTTTATTCCGGGTGCAAATCATTCTAATTTACCAATGCTGGCTTCGGCAAATGGAGGGCATGTGAGTGAATTCTCGGAGCGTGAAATTCTTTACAAAGTATTATTTGATATGCGCAATGATATCAATGAACTTAAAAAAGCCGTTTATGGATTGATGCCTGCAGAACAATTTTCAAATCAAAATTTTATACCTGCCTCATACACCGAGAATTCAATACCGCAACAATTGCAAAATGAAAAAGCAGTTATGATTGATAAGAATAAATCGGAACCGATTGTAATTGAGGAATCGCTTTCTTTGGTTGAAAAAGAAAAAGAGTTGATTGGCAAAGCTTTAAAGAAACACAGAGGGCGCAGAAGAAATGCAGCAAAAGAATTAGGAATTTCTGAGAGAACTTTATACCGAAAAATTAAAGACTATAATATTCCCGAAGGTGGCTTCTAAGAAACAAAAAATTATTGAGGGTAGTATTAATTTAAAATGGGCTCATTCATTTTACAAACTCAGTGCATTTTCGTTTTTTATTTTAACTCTATATTCATGTGGCATTTACTCTTTCACCGGCGCATCAATTGATCCCTCGGTAAAAACATTCAATGTTCACTTTATTCAAAATCAGGCGCCTGTTGTTGTTCCTTCATTAAGCCAAACTATTACCGAGGCATTAAAGAATAAATTTTTGACCAGCACAAATCTTCAGTTAGTTCAGAGTGGCGGTGATATTGAATTCAGCGGAACCATCACCAATTATTCAGTAACGCCCGTTTCGGCGCAGGCAAATGAAACAGCAGCGCTTAACAGACTTACAATAACAGTTAGTATTGATTATGTAAATCATAATAATGAGAAACAAAATTTCAGTTCCTCTTTTTCACGATATAGTGATTATAACAGTTCAACAGATCTTACCTCAATTCAAGATCAGTTGATCAAGGAAATTAATGATCAACTGACCGAAGATATTTTTAATAAAGCTTTTGTAAATTGGTGAAATGAATAAAGCGCAGATACTTCAATTACTTCAACAACCTTCATTGATTTCAACAATTGATGTTAAGGAATTGGAAGCGCTTGTAAAGCAATACCCTTATTTTTCTGTCGGGCAAATTTTATTGGCAAAGAAATATGATATCGAAAATCATCAATCAGCTTCAATACAATTAAGTAAAGCTGCATTAAGTGCTAACAGCAGAGAAAAGCTCAAAGATTTTATGCTTGATAAATCAAATCAGCATGAGCCAATTCAAAAAGAAGTGGTGAATGATTTTGAAGAACTTAAAACTGTTAAAGAGGAAACTTATGAGGTGGAAGATCAGGAGCTAAAGAAGTTGCTTGAGGAAATTCACGAACGTAAAAATGCTTTTCTGGCAACTGAAATTTCGAAACCCGAAATTAATTCTAAAGAAGAATTTGCCGGTGAAGAGGTAGGTGCTTTGAATGAAATTGCTGCAGCAAGCGCAGAATTTATTTCTAATGAATTTGTTGAAACTGAAAATGAAGAAGATGAATTTGTGATTGTTCATGATCCAGAAATTGAGTCTCAAAATGTGATTGAAGAAGAATTTATTCTGCATGATCTTGAGATTGATCTCAATGAAAATGAAGTAAATAAAACTTCGGCGCTCGAAGCCCCTACACAAGTTGAAGAAGAAAATGAATCATTGGTTGATGATGAAGATCTTTCATTTGCCGAAATAATTTCGGAGCATTTAATTGATGAAGAAGTGAGCAGAATCGAAATTCTTAATGAAGACGAAATTCAAAGAAAGGAAAAGGAATTTGTAATTAATGAAACAGTAAATTCCCCGGGCGAATTTCTTCCCGATAAGTCTTATTCATTTACCGGCTGGCTTAAGTTTTTTGGCATGGATAAAATGAAAAAGGAGCAACCAGTAAGTGCCGAAGTTTTAATTACAAAGCCAGTTAAAGAAGAGACGATTAAACCAAAAGAGGCAGAACGGCTCTTTAGCCAGAACATGGAAACTGAGTTGCAAGCCATTGATAAAATTGTTTCAACGATTAAGATTGTAACAGCGCCTAAGGAAATTTTGGCTGAAGAATTGGCTAAA
>JAJAYG010000339.1 GCA_026786335.1 Chitinophagales bacterium
GTGTTGAAGCTGTTTCATGCAAGATAAAATAAAGAGGGTGAAATAAATTTTAGGAGAGAGAAATTTTTTCCACTCTGCGCTCATGTCTTCCTCCTTCAAAAGGAGTTATGAGGAATTCATTTACCATACTTGCTGCAAGCTCGAGTGAAACAAAGCGTGCAGGAATACAAATCACATTGGCATTGTTGTGCGCTCTTGCCAATTTCGCTAATTCATTTTCCCAGCAAATTGCTCCGCGAATGTGCCGGTGTTTATTCGCAGTCATGCAAACACCATTTGCGCTACCACATATTAAAATTCCAAGTTCTGCTTTTCCGTTTTCAATTGCATTGCAGAGCGGATGCACAAAATCGGGATAGTCTACGGAGGCAGGTGAATCAGTTACGAAGTTTAGTACTTGATAACCTTCTGCATTTAATGAAGCGCACAATGCTTCTTTGTATTCAAAACCGGCGTGATCACATCCGATTGCAATAATTCTTTTGTTCATTGGAATAAATTTTTACAAAATTAACTTTTCATAAAAAACAGTTCATCATTTGTCTTTTGCTTCCCTCATCTCCTCTCGCTTTCTTTTCCGCTCATTATTTATGCTTACTCTTTTCGAAATAATAATTCCTATCTCAAATAAACCATATAACGGAATGGCAACAAGCGTTTGGCTGAACATATCAGGCGATGGAGTGATCATGGCCGATAACAGCAGGATAATTACCAATGCAACTTTGCGGTATTGTGCAAGAAACTGATGTGTTGCAAAACCAATTTTTGCTAAAAAATAAATAATCAATGGAAATTCAAAAACCAACCCGCATGCTAAACATAACCCTGTGATTGTTTCAATATATGAAGAGAGGTTGATTTGATTCACCACTTCGGCACTCACCTGATATGTTCCCAAAAAAACTACGGTGAACGGAACAATAAAATAGTAACCAAACAAAACGCCTATGTAAAAAAGCAATGATCCTGCAAGCACAATACCTGTTGCTGCACTTTTTTCTTCTGCATGTAGTGCGGGGCTCAGAAATTTCCATAACTCCCACAACAAATAAGGGAACACAAAAACCAACCCCACCGTAAATGCAGTTTGCAAATGAATCATGAACTGCGCCGACATATCAATGTTGGTAATTGAAAAAGAAAAATCACCTACACATAAGCCGGGAAGGTGAAGTTTGTTTCCAAGAGAACACATTTGTGTGAAGGTCCAGAAATCTGATCGCTTGGGTGCAAGAAGAATGGTATCGAATAAAAAACTTTTGTTGATGAACAATACAATTGCAACAGAAAGTATTGCAACCAATGCGCGGAAAATATGCCAGCGCAATTCTTCGAGGTGATCGAGAAAAGACATCTCTGCTTCATCACCGCCTCTTCTCTTTATAAAAATATCTAAGAAACCCAATGGAGAACTGAAGAATTAAAATTGAAGAATCATCACGAAACTCCAAAGGTACAATCGATCTTGATGAACTTCAATTGATAATTACTTGGTTCCAAGAATCTTTGCAAGTTCATCCAGTTTAGGTGTAAGAATAATTTCGGTGCGGCGGTTTTTTGCTTTGCCTTCAGTTGTTGAATTAAGTTGAACCGGAAAATATTCTCCTCTGCCGCTGGCAATAATTTGTTTAGAGTCAACTCCATAGTCGGTAAGTATTCTTATAATGCTGGTTGCCCGCAACACACTAAGGTCCCAATTGTCTTTCATGGTTCCAGTGCCTGCAAGAGGAACATTGTCGGTGTGGCCTTCAACAGTAATATTGATATCAGGATTTTTCTTTAACACCTCAGCCAATTTTTGTAATGCAGTTTTTCCTTTGGGATCAACTTCAGTACTCCCCGATTTGAATAATAATTTTTCGCTCAATGAAACGTAAACCTTCCCATTTTTTTGCTCTACCGTCAAATCACTTTTTTCAAATCCCAATAGTGCGTTTTGAATTTTTTGACGAAGTGCATTTGTGGCTGAATCTTTTCTATTCAGCAGAGATTGAAGTTCTGCTAACTTCTGTTCACGTTGTGCAAGATTAGTTTGCAGTGAATCAAGCTGGTCTTCTTTCTTACGCAAATCAGTCTGCTTCTTTTTAATTGAATCAAGTAATGCCAATCTTTCTGTTGACGATTTTGAGAGCAACAATTTATTTTGCGCAACTGCATCTTCATACAAACTATTAATGTCGCTGTTTTCTTTGGCTGCCTTTTGCAATTGGTTGCCAAGTTGTGAAGTATCCTGTGCAAGTTTGTTTATCTGATTATTCAAATCATCTATTTGCGAAGTAAGGTTTGCAATTTGATCATTCGTACTATTCAGTTGACTTCTTAAGTCGCCATTCTCCTGTTTTAGTTTATTATTTAAATCTTGCTCGGCCTGAAATTTTTTGGTTGGAACGCAAGCAGAAAAAAATCCTGTAACAATCATTAATAAAAAAGGAGCTCTCATCAATTTCATATTTATAATTTTATTTGAAACAAAAGTAGGCGAATTAAAAGGCGCAATCATTTTGATCATTCACACTTGAATGTTTAAAATGAGTTTTATATAACACATAAAACAGCAACGATTACTAAAAATAATAATTGAGTTCGGTTGCTTCAAATAAAAAAGCCACCCTGTTTTGAGAGTGGCTTTCGCTTTTCAAAAAATATTATTATCTGATTGAAACCAAGTTGGTTTTTAATTCACCCGCCTGTGTTACTGCAACCAAATACATTCCGTTAGAAAGATTGTTGAGATCAAGACGAACTTCACTTGCATCTGCTGTTTGTGTAAGCATTGTTTTGCCTGCCATATCGGTAACCACAATATTCATTTTCTCAGAAGCAGTGGTTGAGATTGTAACTCTCTTTTCAAATGAATAAATGGTAATACCTGAGGTTGCATTCACTTCAGGAATTCCTGTACCAAAACTTGAGCAAGCATTAATTGCTTTATTCGGAGTTTTCTCATAAGCCCAATCTTTTACAGTCAGTTTCTTCATGTCTTCACTATAGTCACAACGAATCCATCCATAATTAACATCGCCATTTGAAACCAACCTTACTCCGATTGATGCATCAACAATTCCACCAGCCCAGTTATAGTAATAAGCACCACCATAAGCAAGTCCCATAAGAGGGTAATATAAGTAGGAAGGTTGACCATTATATGAAAACAATAGCGAGTTGACATTAAACCAATTCATGTTTGAATTAATTACTTCGCCACAATCAATAGCGTAAGGAAAAGCATGATTGATACTGGTGAAAGAAACCAATGAACCAGCCACTGAGTTGGATGAATAAGGCAAAGCAAAACCAAATAAGAAGCTTGATCCTTTTCTGAATTTTACCTGAAAATCATTGGTGCCATCACCATTCAAATCAACTTTTTGAGTTTCATTGTTATTGTCAAGAACCTTATCTGGATTTACATCGTGATAAACAACCTGAGCATTTGCGCTGCCAGCAGCAACTATTGCGGCTGCAATAGCAGAGTAAGCGATTAATTTTTTTTGTAGGGTAGAATTTTCTTTTTTCATGAGTTTGATAATTTGTTTCAAATGTATACAAATAATGGAAACCAAAAAATAAAAAAAACCACCTCTTTCGAAGTGGCTTTCATTTCTAAAAAGAAATTTTATTAGCGGATAGAAACTTTATTGGTTTTTACCTCACCACCTTTAGTAACAGTAACAAAATAAACACCGGTTGCTAAATCACTTGCATTGATGTTTAAGTTGCTTTCGTTAGTTGTTTGATTGATCAAACTTTTACCAAGTAAATCGCTAACAACAACATTCATTTCACCAGCAGTTGCAGGTGTTGAAACGTTGATTGTTTTTTCGAATGAATAAATTGAAATGTTGCTTGCATTATTTACGTCTGCGATACCAACATTTAAACCTTCACCGGCATTAAGACCTGTGTTAACAGTTGACTGCCAACCCCAATCCTTAACAGTTAAAGTAGTAAGGTCAACATTGAACTCGCAACGAACCCAACCATAATACTGATCAGTTCCATCATTCAATCTAACTCCGAGGTATTGATCACCTGCACCCGGCTGCCAATTGTAATAATAGGCACCGCCGTAAGCCAAGCCCATCAATGGATAATATATATAAGAAGGTTGACCATTGTATGAGAATAAAAGACTGTTGATGTTAAAGAAGTTTGCATTAGAATTAATAACTGCTCCGCTTGAGAATGCATAAGGGAATGCATGATTAATACTGGTAAAAGACACTAAAGACCCCGCAACAGAATTAGAATCATAAGGCAATGCAAACCCGAAAACGAAACTGGCGCCTACTCTGTACTTAACTTGAAAGTCCTGAGTTCCATCATTGTTCAAATCAATCTTTTGAAGTTCCTTATCCGTATTCAATACCTTATCAGGATTAATGTCGTGATAAACAACCTGAGCATTTGATACATTACCGGCTGCAATCATTGATACAGCAAGTGCAGAATAAGAAGCTAATTTTTTTTGTAGTGTAGAGTTTTCTTTTTTCATGTTTTAGATTTTATTTTTCAAAAGTAATGTGAAATGTTGAAATACCAAGAATTTTTAAAAAAAATTATTGCTGCGGTGCCGTTTCAGTTTTAATCTTGTTCCTGTAAAGCTTTTCATCAACCGCTTTTATCATCTTATCAATATCCAGATCCTCTCCCAAAAATTCAGATATTGATTCTGCAACATCTCTTGGATTATCGATTGATGAAGTGAAGTCAACATACAACACTTCGGTATTCGGCATTCTTGATATCAGTGCTTCAGCCTTTTCAATATGTTTCTTAAATGCTTCGGCAAGAACAATAGGATATGCATCTGCTTGTGATTTCTTACCCAGCATTATTTGTTGCGAGCGAAGTACTTCTGCCATATCGCGCCTCATAAAAATAATTTTGTATTCATACTTAGGAGATAAATTGAAAAGCAAAGGCGCAATTATTTTAACTGCTTTGCCTTGCGCTTCACCAATCCATTTTGAATCGGTCATCATCTTTTTTGTTTTTTCATATTCGTAGTAACCTTTGGGATTGTTATCATCGGGTGTACGAATTTTATCAGTAAGAATTTCAACACCGCCGGCATCAAGCATTTGCATCATCATGGATGTTCCGGTGCGCGGTAACCCCGTAACAATTGTGATAGTTCCCAGAATTTTTTCTGAAATAAATTGACGGTGCTCTTCGGCTTTCTCGGGCTGATTTAGTTTTTCATCATACAATTGAATCAACCATTGATGTGCTTTGCGGTTACCGGGAGTAAGATTGCAACACACTTCAAATGCCTGTGCTGACTGATCATAGTTTTCAAGTTTCATTAATGCTTCACCCAAATGATAATGCGCTAAAGGATAATAGTACTGAAGTCCAATAGTGTTCAAAGCTTCTTCTGCTGCTTCTTCATACATTCCTTTGTGTAAATAAACTGCAGCTAATCCATCATGTGCCGAAGCTTCTTGCGAATCAATTTCGAGTGCACGCATGAATGAGCGTTGTGCATCATCAAACTGCTGAATGCGCAAATAAATTTTTCCAATCTGTATGTGCAGCGAAGGCATGTGTGCCGCTTTTTCCTCTGCAATTTTTAAAACATCCAGCGCTTTTCTTGTTTTGTATTCCAGCAGAAGCAAATCCGCTTCCATAATATCCATCTTAGCTATTTCGGCGCCTTTAACCTCTTTTACCTTTTCTAATGCCGCTCTGAATTCAGGAACTTTTCTAAGCGACTGATAACAAGTAATTAATGAAAGACCATATCTAAGCTGTGGGTCTTCGGCAAATATTTTCTCCAGAATTTCAGCTGCCTTCTCATAACTCTTGCGATAAATGAGAATTCGGGAGAGATAATAACTCGACTCGCGAATATTATTATCCATTGCTTTCTGCTTGTCTTCACCGGGGTTTTCTACATAACCTAAAGCAATCAGTTGATTCATTGCTTCCTGTGCTGCCCATGGATCTTCCTGCATATCTTCCGGGTGCATACCATGTTCACCGGGAACATCTTCCCAGCTATCAATGTATTCAGGTTCGGTTTTCTCGGTAAATATTTGCACCAAAGGTTTTCCATCCATATCTCTTCCAATAGGCAAACCAAACATGGTGAGTAAGGTTGGTGTTATATCAAGAAGTGTTGCACCATAAACTCTTTCATCTTTTATAATGCCTTCACCTTTCATGCATAAAATTCCAAAAGGTGAATGTTCATACGCAGGTCCCGCTGGTTCTTTCGGAAGTCGGTTAGGTCTTAGGTGATCAGAATGAAATCCATGATCCGACATTACGATCACAGTGGTATCTTCTCCTGCAAGACGAATCATTCTCTCCAGCATCATATCATGATAGCGGTAAGCACTGCTCACCACATCCTTAAACATTTCATATTGCTTTTCAGGAATGCCTTTACGCATGGGAGGATGATACTTCATGAATGCATGGCAGAAGTGATCAATGGCATCGTGATAAACAGCCATAAATTCCCATTCACTGTTCCGCATTATGTAAGTAGCTGCATTGTGAATAGAGGCAGCATGAGATAATATTTTGGTAATTGAAGAAAGTCCTTTAGAGTATTGATCACCACTTTCTTTTAGCGCATTGGGAACAAATGGTAATAAATGAGCAGAAGTAATTTCAGCGGAGTGAATTCTCATTTCGGCCAATGCTTCTTCAAATTCTGCAGGATGAACAGTTCCCTGTTGCATGGGCCAAGGTTTGCCATAATGATCTTTGGCTTGCTGATAAAAATTAGAAACCATTACGCCATTGATTTTTTCTGCAGGGTGACTCGGCCACCATCCAACAACATTACTTTTTATTCCTTTCTGTGAAAGAATATTCCAGATGGCTTTTACCTTTCTTGAAGTACTCTGCACCGGCCGAATGTTCATGTTCTTGGTATCGGGTTCCACAAAACCAAGTACGCCATGCTTGTCGCCTAATTTACCTGTAGCAATCGAACTCCATAAAATTGGTGAGAGTGGCGGATCGAGTGTTGCAAGATTTCCGATTACACCATTGTTAACCAAACCTTCCAATGTGGGCATAAGACCCTGATCCATCAATGGATTAATTACCTTCCAGTCAGCGGCATCCCAGCCTATCAATAAAACCTTTTTTGCTTTTCGTGTGCTCATCTCAAATTTATTGTAGATTTATTTTTCATTTCCCATAACTATTAAAAAAATATTTTTGGGAATGAAAAGGTATAACGTGGTTATAAAATTCTGCTGTGAAAATAATTCAGCAGCCGCGAATGTAAAATGTTTAATGATGCAAAGAATCTCTTTTGCTAAAAATATGAATGGTAAATATTTACCTTGCTGCCCATAACAATGGCTGCGATACGAACAATTTTTTATTGCCAGAACTGCGGTGCCAAGGCACCCAAATGGTTAGGCAAATGCCCTACATGCGGCGAATGGAATACTTATGTTGAAGAGGTGGTGGTTAAAGAAGCTAAGCCGCAGGCATGGCGTAGCAAAGAGCGAAATGCGCGCGATGTAAAGCCGCAAAAACTTGCCGACATTTCTAAAAATAATCAACAAAGAATTGTAACGGACGATGCAGAATTAAATCGTGTTCTCGGTGGAGGAATTGTGCCCGGCTCCATGGTTTTATTGGGTGGTGAACCCGGTTTTGGAAAGTCAACACTCATGCTTCAACTTTCACTACTGCTTAATAATTATAAAGTGCTTTATGTTTCGGGTGAAGAAAGTGAGCAGCAAATAAAGATGCGCGCCGAACGGCTTCCTTCCAACAACACAGAATGTTACATACTTACTGAAACCAACACCGAAAATATTTTCACACACATTGCTGCGCTCGAACCTGATGTGGTGATTATTGATTCCATTCAAAC
>JAJAYG010000340.1 GCA_026786335.1 Chitinophagales bacterium
AAAGGAATTGCATGGCTCATAGTGCTTTGGCTGGGAGTGGATGTGCTTTCGGGCTGCTGATTAAGAAAGAAATAATTTGAATTGTTATTTTCACGCCCCGATTAAAACTACCTCCCGATTATTTTTCACTATTATTTCTTTCCCCACAAAAATTCCATTCACTAAACAAATTCCATGAGCACATTTCCCAGCGACCTTGAGATTGCACAGCGCGCACCAATTAAACACATCCGCGACATTGCTTCTAAAATTGGTATTGATAAAGAAGAGTTGGAGTACTACGGAAAGCACAAAGCAAAACTTCCATTGCATTTGATCAATGAAGAAAAAGCTGCCAAGAGTCATCTCATATTAGTAACAGCCATTACTCCAACTCCTGCAGGTGAAGGAAAAACTACGATGACGATTGGTCTTACTGAAGGATTAAATCACATCGGCAAAAATGCGATTGCTGTTTTGCGTGAACCATCACTTGGTCCTGTGTTTGGGATGAAGGGTGGCGCAGCAGGCGGCGGCTATGCGCAGGTGATTCCGATGGAAGATATCAATCTTCATTTTACCGGAGATTTTGCTGCAATTGAAAAAGCAAACAACCTGCTCTCAGCATTGATTGATAATAATTTGCAGAACAAAAAATTCTCACTCAACATTGATCCCCGCACCATCGCATGGAAACGTGTAATGGATATGAATGACCGCGCACTGCGCAACATTGTAATTGGTTTGGGAGGAAGCAACAACGGCATTCCGCGTGAAGATGGTTTCAACATTACACCTGCATCTGAAGTGATGGCGATACTTTGCCTATCACAAAATTTTGATGAACTCAAACAACGCCTCGGGAATATTTATGTTGGCAGCACCTTCGATGGCAAACCAATTTTCGCACGTGATTTAAAAGCTGTTGGTTCTATGGCCGTGCTGTTGAAGGATGCCATAAAACCAAATCTTGTTCAAACATTAGAAGGCAATGCTGCGATTTTACATGGTGGTCCGTTCGCAAGTATTGCACAAGGAACCAATACCATTCTTGCAACTCGCATGGGATTATCACTGGCAGCTTATGCAGTAACAGAAGCCGGCTTTGGTGCCGATCTGGGTGCCGAAAAATTCTTCGACATCAAATGCGTGACTGCAGGTTTTAAACCTTCAGCCGCTGTGTTGGTTGCAACACTGCGCGCATTGCGGCATCATGGTGGTGCAAAGAAGGAAGAGTACAGCACACCCGATCTTGCGAAAGTTGAAAAAGGTTTAGCGAACTTAGAAAAGCACATTGAGAACATGCAGCAGTTCGGGATGAAGCCCGTTGTGGCAATCAATTATTTCCCAACCGATAGCGAAGAAGAAATACAAATGATAAAAGACCGCTGCGCAAAGTTTGGTGTGGCTTGCGTGGTTTCAAAAGCGCATGCACTTGGTGGTGCAGGTTCTGCTGATCTTGCAAAAGCTATTGTTGATTCAATTGAAAAGAAGGAAAGTAATTTTCATCAACTCTACGATTGGAAAATTTCTATTGAAGAGAAGATCGAAAAAATTGCCACCAATATTTATGGCGCCGATGGTGTTGAGTATTCTTCAAAAGCAAGAACACAATTGAAGCGTATTAAAGAATTAGGTTTCGATGCATTTCCTGTGTGCATGGCGAAAACACAAAAATCACTTTCGGATAATGAAAAGAAATTCGGCAGACCAACCGGATTCAATATCACTGTTCGTGAATTTGAATTTGCATCGGGTGCCGGTTTTGTAATTCCTGTATTGGGTGATATGATGCGCATGCCCGGCTTACCTAACATTCCTTCTGCCGAGGCGATTGATATTGATAGTGATGGAAAAATTACCGGATTGTTTTAATGGAGTTGACTTTTTAACCACAGAGATCACAGAGAAAAGGAATCACAGAGTTCACAGAGAAAACTGTTTTACTCTTTGTGGTAAAATTTTTCATTACCCATAAAAAACCTATGCATCGTACATTCGCCGAACTATTTAAACCCGAATGGCAAATTCGAAATTGACAATTCGCAATTCGCAATTCTGAAATCCGCAATCAAAAATCCGAATTCCGAAATCCATTGACTTTCTCCGACTTTAATTTTAGCGCCCCGCTCAACGAAGGGCTCGATGCAATGGGTTTTACGCAACCCACGCCAATACAAGAGCAGGTGATTCCGCTCATTATGCAAAAGCGCGATGTAATTGCCTGCGCACAAACAGGCACCGGAAAAACAGCGGCGTATATTTTACCCACGCTGCATCACATTTCGCTTAATAAAATTCCGCACACCTCCGTGCTCATCATTGCGCCCACGCGAGAACTGGCGCAACAGATTGATCAGGCATTTCAGGGTTTTGCATACTTTACTCATGCAAGTTCGATTGCGGTTTATGGCGGTAGTGATGGGGAAGTTTTTGAAAGGGAAAAGAAAGCATTAAAGCACGGCGCATCTGTAATTATTGCAACTCCCGGTCGCCTCATAAGTCACATCAACATGGGCAATCCAAAATTTGATCAGCTCGATTGTTTGATTTTGGATGAAGCCGATAAAATGTTGGACATGGGTTTTTATGATGACATCGTGCGCATCATTAATTCACTTCCTGCAAAAAGACAAAATTTATTATTTAGTGCTACCATGCCGTCGCGCATGAGGCAATTGGCGCAGCGCATTTTAAATAATCCGCATGAGATTAACATTGCTCTCAGCAAACCCGCTGCAGGAATTTTGCAGGGTGCTTACTTGGTTTACGATTCGCAGAAAACTCCCTTGCTTAAAACTTTATTGGAAGGAAAACAATTGACCAGCGTTCTCATTTTTGCATCTACCAAAGTGGGCGTAAAAGATTTAGAGCGCGAACTAAAGCGCATGCGATTGAATGCCGCCGCCATCCACAGCGACCTTACGCAAGATGAACGCGAAAAAGTTTTGCTCGGCTTTCGCACCCGTGCCATTCAGATCTTAGTTGCCACCGATATTCTATCTCGCGGAATTGATATTGAAAACATTGGGCTTGTAATTAACTACGATGTACCGGGCGATGCCGAAGATTATGTGCATCGTGTGGGCCGCACTGCGCGCGCCGAATCTACCGGCGTTGCACTCACGCTTGTGAATGAGCGTGATCAATACCGCCTCGAACAAATTGAAACTTTGATCGAACGCATTGTTCCAAAAATTGCTGTGCCCGAATCGCTCGGCGCTACTCCTGCATGGAATCCTAAGAAGCAGCGGTTTGGTTTTAAGGGAAAAGGCGGCGGAGGAAAATCACCTGCGGGCAGGCAAGCAAAATCTTTTGGGAAGGGAAGGAGGTAGGAATTGGGAATTAGGAATTAGGAATTACGAATTAGGAATTAATTTATCGGTCGGTGGTCTCACCGACCGAT
>JAJAYG010000341.1 GCA_026786335.1 Chitinophagales bacterium
GGTTGATACCTTCAAAATGTATTCGTATGAAATAAAAAAGGAAATTAACAGCGACGCAGAATTGAAGAAAGCATTTTTCCAAGCTGTTTCAAATTCCAGTTGGGCAAACTATGGTTACTTAGTTGCATTTGAGTTTAGCGACAGCTTGACGGAAGAAATGGAGCGACTTAATCAGTCATTTGGAATTGGAGTAATTGAACTCAATGCAAATCCTTATCAAAGTAAAATTCTTTTCCAACCGACTTATCGTCCATTGGATTTTAAAACCATTGACAAACTTTGTAAATTAAATAAAGAGTTTGAAAAGTTTTTTGAGCAGACAGAGAAGTTGATGACCGCAGAAGAACGCTATTACAAATCAACAGAAAAAGAACTTGATGACTTTTGTGACGACTACTTTATTAACGACACCGAAGTTGAGAAATACTGCAAGGACAAGCACATCCCAACGGACGGAGAAGAAGAACTACAGATAACAAAAAGATAAATGCAAATTTTTAAAAGAAGGGTTTTGATAGGTAAACGAACAGTTGTGCTTCTAACAAACATTGTGGGTTATCGAATAGTTGTGCTTCTAATCCCTTCTTTTAAAACTTCATTTATCTCTTATTCGTTAGCTGACAACACTCCCTCAAAGAAGTTAGAGAATAAAAACAATAAAGTCAAGTAGTTTAACCTTTATGTTTTAATTAGTGAGCTTAAAAATATTTTTTCTCCCTTCCCCTAATTTTTCCCATCACCTTCATCTCATTGGTTCCAAAGAAAAGCATGGTTTGCGATGATTTAATTACGTAAGCTTTCATTGGCAGAAAATATAATTCCTCATGTGTAGAAGAGAGAAAATCTTTTGTGTTGTTGATGATGTGAATTTGAAAAACTGAATTTGTAGCAGTGTTAAAAGTAACTTCAAGCAACCGTGTTTTTAAAGAACTATCGGTTGCTGCATAGGTGATAATTTTTGAAGTGCTGTCTTGCACTATAGTATCAACTGCATATTTACCAATGAAAGCAGGTTTATTAATATCAGAGTTGATGAAGAGAATTAGTTCGCGGTACCAATTTGTCCAATCAATTTGATGCACATCGCTGGTTTCATTTACCGAAGAAGTTTTGATCACGATCATGGAGTCTTTTTGCAATTGAGTGATCTCCTCTTTAAAAAATCCGGGAACATCGAAGTAGGTTTTTGTTGCAACAGTTGTTGTTGATGTTTGATTACAAGCCGCTATCAAGATGCAAATGCAAAGAGGTAAGATGTAAGACTTAAGACGGAAGACTTTTGACAATTTTTTATTTTCCATGCCGATTCTGAGGCAAGCATTTTCTTTTTTCATTCTGCGATTCTTTCACCCCTCTGGGGCTTTAATGATTTCTGATATTTTTTTAAAAATAATGTCGCCCGTGCGGGGCTCTTCTGTTATTGGTTGTGATTTATTTGCTACCATAAGGTCGCCCCTCCGGGGCTTTATGGATTCACCATTCACCATTCACCATTCACGTTTCACCATTACTAATTCGTAATTCCTAATTCCTAATTCCTACTCACCAGCACAATGCCATCCATCTCCTTCGGTATCTCAACTCCCATCAACGTTAATATTGTTGGAGCAATGTCGGCAAGTTTTCCATCTTTAATTTTTGTTGGAATATTATTCCCAATCATAAACAGCGGAACAGGATTGAGTGAGTGCGCCGTGTTTGGCGAACCGTCGGGGTTGATCATGTAATCGGCATTGCCGTGATCGGCAGTGAGAAGAATTACATAATCCAATTTCAAAGCTTCGGTTGCAACTTCACTTACACAGGCATCAATTGTTTCCACTGCTTTTTTGACTGCACTCATTACACCGGTGTGGCCAACCATATCGGGGTTTGCGAAGTTGATGCAGATAAAATTGGGTTGCAGTTCTTTCATCTTGTTGATCAGGGTGTTCTTTACTTCAATCGCACTCATCTCGGGTTGCAGATCGTAGGTTGCAACTTTTGGTGAAGGAATCATAAAACGGTTTTCACCCTCAAATGGTTTTTCTCTTCCGCCATTGAAGAAAAAAGTTACGTGAGGATATTTTTCTGTTTCAGCAATTCGTATTTGTGTTAAATGATGGTCGGCTAAAACTTCGCCCAATGTTTTATTTAGATCGGTGTTTGAAAAAATGGATTGCACGTTTTGAAAGCTGTGATCATAAACCGTCATGGTGGTATAATTGAGCGAAAGTTTTTTCATGCCGAATTCGGGAATGTCCTGTTGCGTGAGTGCTTTGGTAATTTCTCTGCAGCGGTCGGTTCTAAAATTGAAACAGATTACAGCATCGCCCTCTTCAATTACTGCAACGGCATTTCCTTTTTCATCAACTTTTACAATCGGTTTAATAAATTCATCAGTTACATTTTCGCTGTAAGATTCATTGATGGACTCTAAAATGTTTTTAGTTTTTTTTCCTTCCCCTAAAACAAAAAGATCATAAGCCAATTTTACCCGCTGCCATCTGTTGTCGCGATCCATTGCATAATACCGCCCGATTACCGAAGCAATTTCCCCTATCGAATTTTGTAAATGATTTTGCAATTCCGTTAAAAATCCTAAGCCACTTTTTGGATCAGTATCTCTTCCATCGGTAAAAGCATGAATAAAAACTTTTGTTAAGCCGTTTTCATTTGCAGCATCGCAAATTGCTTTTAGGTGATTGATGTGGGAGTGAACGCCGCCATTGCTCACCAAACCAATTAGGTGCAATGGCTTATTATTTTCTTTTGCATATTTGAAAGCATTGAGCAAAGAAGCATTGTTATGCAATTCTTTTTTCTCAATTGATTTGTTGATGCGTAATAATTCCTGATACACAATTCTGCCGGCACCAATGTTCATGTGGCCTACTTCAGAGTTTCCCATTTGTCCCTCGGGCAACCCAACTGCTTCGCCGCAAGTGATCAGCTCGCAGTGAGGATATTTTGAGTACAAACTTTTTACAAACGGAACATTCGCCTGATAGATGGCATCACTCGCAGGATGCGCGCCATGTCCCCAGCCATCCATAATCATCAGCATTATTTTTTTACCCATCATATTTTTTCAGTCACAAAAATTTTATTCGGTTTTTAAATACCGGAATGAATAAACTTCATCGGTAGTTTGTATTTTAATAAGATAAATTCCTTTTGCCAAGGAAGCAAAATCAAATGAAACAGAAATTTTATTTGATTTGACAACCGGATTAAGTTCTTCGATTTTTCTACCCATCAAATCATACACTTGAACATTTAACAACGCTGCAACTAAAGCTTTGTAAAAGATATTTCCGGTACCATTGCCGGGATTGGGTGCAATTATTATTTCGGTTCCAATTACATCAGCATCTTCATCAAAGGTGGGGAAATTGCTGGTGAGTTTGCAGGTAACAATGGTATCAACCCAAAGAGTATCACCATAAAATTTTTCGAGTGAATCCAGTTTCTGAAAGTAAAGATCAATAAGATCGGCGTATGCAGGATTATTGATCTGATTGGTATTCATCAGCGAATCATTGGTAAGATCATAAAATTCATTGGTGGTAAAAGTGCAGGAGTTATGAATTAGTTCATACTCGAATGATCGAACTGCATGCATGGTGGGAGTGCATTCATAATTTTTATTGAAGTATTCGTAATAAAATTCCTTGCGCTGTTTTGTAGCATCATGCAGTGACCAGCCATCCATATTAACAGGGTTGGTAATTCCTGCAGCATCAATAATTGTAGGCGCAAGGTCTATTAATGAAACCAATTGATCCTTTACCACAGTTCCTGGAGTAAACCATTTTGGATAACGAATCAGCAATGGCAATCGCAATGATTCTTCCAGCGCAAGTTGTTTTCCGCTGGCAAGGTGTTCTCCTTTTAGCAAGCCGTTATCACTTGTAAAAATCACCATTGTGCTGTCAAGTATTCCTAAGCTGTCAAGTGTATTCAACATTACGCCTGTACTCCATTCAACTCCTGCAAGAAGCTGGTAGTATTTTAAATATTCGTTCTTTAATTGAGAAGAATCGCCTGAATAACTATGGCAGAAATACATGTAGTTAGGATAATCAATCGTGTACTTATAAAAGTTTGCTGGAAATGGCATTATTTCATTCTCATATAACGTTGAATCTTCTGCTCTTGGTTGAAGTGGTGAATGAGGTGCTTTGTGAAAAAGAAACAAGCACCACGGTTTGTCACTTGGAGCGGTCTCTATAAATCTTTTTGCGCTATCGGTAAGCACGGTTGTTTTGTGTCCTGAAATTAATTGCCAGCCTGTTTTATAATAAAAGTAATAAGTATTCCAGTAATCATCATTAGAGGAATCCAGAAAATAATCATAGCCGGGAATGGGCCATTTGTTAAAACCATATTTACCTACAAAGCCCGTATAATATCCATTGCTTTGAAGTATAGTTGCAATGGTAGGAATTGTGAGCGAGTCAGAAACACCATTGCGAACTATTCCCGTATGGTGCGGATAGTCACCCGTCATAATCGAAGCGCGGCTGGGTGAACACAATGAGGAAGCAGGAAAACAATACTTGTAATTTATGCCTTCATCTGCAATGCGTTTTATGTTTGGGGTTTGAAACCAGGATGGTCCGTTAGTGAAGGTGTAATTATCATACCGTCCGTCGTCAATGAGAATCACAAGTATGTTTGGCTTACTTGCATTTTGAGCAAAAACATTTTGAAACCATGAGCAACTAATTATAGTAATGAGGAGTAGGTAGATTCTCTTATTCACAATTTAATATTTGCGCGCCAAAATTATGTTGAATTAATTTTAATTCATTAATTGATTTGCCTAAAATAATTTTGACTGATTTTGATTTTAAGGTTTGAACTAAAAAGATTTACTTTTGAAACCAATGAATAGCGCAGTTGGCTTTATTTTTGAAACTCCTAAGCCAAAGAATAAATTAGATTGAAATGAAAAACTTTAGACATAAGAAATTTGTAATACTCCTTTTGGTAGCAGTGCCTTTGATGGCTTTCTCAATAGTTGATATTCTTGATAACATTGGATCGGCAATAAAAAGCGGAGAATCAAAACAGGTAGCCCGTTTTTTTGATAATAATGTTGAGCTCACCATTCTTGATCGTGAATCTACCTACAGCCGCACACAGGCTGAAATGGTGCTTAGAGATTTTTTTGCAAAAAACCCGGTGCAAAGTTTTGATTTGATTCACCGCGGAACTTCAGATGAAGGGTCAGCTTATGGGATTGGGAAACTTAAAACAAGCACACAAACATTCAGAGTATATTACTACGTGAAACAAAAAGGTAGTCAATCTTTGCTGCAAGAGATGCGCTTTGAAAAAGAAAAATAGTTGAACTGGAATAATTTTATAGAACAAGCTTTAGCTGAAGACGTAAGGGAGGGTGACCATACCTCCCTTTCGTGTATTAGTAATGATGCAAATGGTTCTGCGAGATTATTAATTAAGGATACAGGAATATTGGCAGGGGTTGAACTGGCTGAAAAAATTTTCTTCCACCTCTCTCCCCAAATTCAGTTCACCAAAATTTTAAATGACGGAACTGAAATGCAATCAGGGCAAATTGCATTTGAGTTAGCTGGCAATGCAAGAGCAATACTTACCGGCGAACGGCTTGCATTAAATTGTATGCAGCGGATGAGTGGCATTGCAACACTTACCAATCAGTTTGTGAAAATGGTGGAAGGAACACAAGCCAAAATACTCGATACAAGAAAAACAACTCCGCTTTTTCGTGCAGCAGAAAAGTGGGCGGTAAAAATTGGCGGAGGTGAAAATCACCGCTTCGGTTTGTTTGATATGATTTTGATCAAAGACAATCATATTGATTACGCGGGCGGAATTGTAAACGCCATTGAAGCAGTAAAAAGATATTTGTTAGAAAAGAATCTCCAGCTCAAAGTTGAAATTGAAGCAAGAACTTTGATTGATGTAGCGTTGATTATGACAACAGGAGGCGTTGACCGCATCATGCTTGATAATTTTTCTCTTTCAAATCTTCAGCAAGCTGTAAATCTCATCAATCGAAAATTTGAAACAGAAGCATCGGGTGGTGTAACTCTTGAAACGGTTCGGGCGATTGCAGAAACTGGTGTAGATTATATTTCCGTTGGTGCGCTCACTCATTCATATCAAAGTTGCGATATGAGTTTGAAGGCAAATATCAATTAGCGTTTTCCTTTCCTTAAAAAATTACTTGAGCCATTGATAAATTATTAAACTCGAGAAGTAAGCCAGCCCCGTCATGTACAGCAATTGAATCAAAGGCCACTTCCACGATTTTGTTTCTCTTTTAACTACTGCAACTGTGCTCATACACTGCATGGCGAATGCAAAAAATATCATCAGTGATAATGCTGCTGCGCCCGAATAAATTTTCTTTCCTGTTTCGGGATCCACTTCATTTTTCATTCGCTCGCGAATAGCAGCAAAGTTTGAATTATTGGTAGAACCAACACTATAAATGGTTGACATGGTGCCTACAAAAACCTCACGTGCAGCAAAGGAAGTAATGAGTGCAATGCCGATCTTCCAGTCAAATCCTAAAGGCCTTATTGCCGGTTCTATAAATTTTCCAACATTGCCTGCATAAGATGCTTCCAGTTTTTCAGATTGCATTTTGTTATCTATATCTGTGGCAGTCATAATTTCGGTAGGTAGAATAGTTGAATACTTCTTTTCAATTTCACTCATCACATTCCCAGGTCCAAATGA
>JAJAYG010000342.1 GCA_026786335.1 Chitinophagales bacterium
GGTTAATAAATTCAATGGTTTCAATGGCGATTCATTACACACGCAACTGCATTACGAAATTAATTTTGGCGGAAAAGGAATAAGAAATCTTTGCCCCGCAAAAGGCGGCAGCCATTTGTATGGAAGTGATATTTATTTTTTGAGTGATAGAAATTTAGCAGAGTCGAATGATAGTTTTTTTCTCGTTCATATTACCGATACCATCAATGCCCCATCGCAACAACTAACAACGCAGACAATCATTTCTCCGGTAACTTATTTTGTTCCCATCAATGGTTTGCAATTTTCGGGTGGCGATCTTGCTACCAATGATGCACGCGTGCTGGGTGCGTTTTATGAGAATGATAAAATTCAGTTCGCAGGAAATACGACTGATACTTTTTCGGCAACATCGGCTTTTTATCATGGCATCATCAGCAATGTTTCTACAACACCAACTATTGATTTGCATATTATTTCTCACCCCGAACTTTCTTATGGCTATCCCGATCTTTCTTATGCCGGAAAAAATTCGGGCGACAATACAGCCATCATTAATTTATTGCGCAGTGGAGTAAATCTCAATGGAGGAAATGCTTCAATAGTTTCTGACGGCAATGGAAATTATTCTGCAGTTAGCAACGTAAAATTTGGTGATAGCTATTCATCTCAGATTTTTGGAACTGAAAGATGGGGAGACTATACCGGTTCGCAATACGATTACAATGAGCCAGGAAAAGTTTGGGTAAATGGTTCTTACTTTAATGTGAATCATAAAACCACCTCATGGATTTCGCAGCTTTCCCTTACGCCACCGCCGGCATCGGTGCAGGGGATTTCATCTGGTGCGCAAACAGTAAATATGTATCCTAACCCTGCAGATGATTTGGTGATGATCGAATTTGAATTAGCTACCTATACCGATTGCACTTTCAATTTGTATGATGCACAGGGAAAGTTGGTGAAAACATTAATGAATGAAAGAGTGAAACCAGGTGTAAATCATTTTTCATTTTCATCAAAGCCGCTTGCAAAGGGAATTTATTTTCTTTCAGTTATTTCAAACGGAAAAATAATTGAGTCGAAGCATTTGGTGAAAGAATAAATCGGCAGGCAGTGTTTTCAATTTACATTCGCACAGATTTTAATAAATGTTTTCCCCGCATTGCCCGATAGTATAAGGGTAGTATAGAAGTCTCTGAATCTTTTGGTCTTGGTTCGAATCCAGGTCGGGCAACAATTAATACCTGTAATAAATTTATTGCAGGTGTTTTTTTTAGAATGAAATGAAACCGGTCTTCAAAAATATTTCAATCACAAATTTTCCTTCTATCATTGCAACAACAAAAAAATTATGGCGGAAAAAAGGCAAGCAGCGTTGGGTTTTATTTTCATTACCCTGCTAATTGATGTTACAGGTTTTGGAATTATTATTCCGGTAATGCCGAAATTGATTACAGAATTAACAGGCGGCACCTTGAGTGATGCAGCGCGCTATGGCGGTTGGATGATGTTTGCTTTTGCTGCCATGCAATTTATTTTTTCTCCTGTGATGGGAAATATGGGCGATCACTTCGGTCGCCGCCCTGTTTTGCTTGCAGCACTTTTTGGTTTTGCAATTGACTACATCATACTTGCATTTGCACCCACCATCGGTTGGCTTTTTGTTGGAAGAATTTTAGCCGGCATTACAGGTGCAAGTTTCAGCACGGCCACCGCATACATTGCAGACATTACTCCACCTGAAAAGCGAGCGCAAAATTTCGGTCTCATTGGTGTTGCATTTGGTTTGGGTTTCATTATTGGCCCTGCCGTGGGCGGAATATTGGGCGCTTATGGTTCGCGTGTTCCTTTTTTCGCAGCAGCGGGATTAACATTTTGCAATTTTCTCTATGGCTATTTCATTCTCCCCGAATCATTAAAAAAAGAAAACCGCCGCAAGTTTGATTTCAAGCGCGCCAACCCAATTGGTTCATTAATGCAATTGCGAAAATATCCGGTGATCTCAGGATTGATTGCATCGCTCTTACTCATTTACATTGCCGCATTCGCTGTGCAAGGCACGTGGACATTTTTTACCATGGAACAATTTCACTGGGATACAAAAATGGTTGGCTACTCACTGGCAGCAGTTGGCGTGTTGGTGGCAGGAGTTCAAGGCGGCTTAATTCGCTTTGCCATTCCTAAACTCGGTCAAAAGCGCGCTGTGTATTTAGGACTTGCATTTTACACTCTCGGCTTTTTACTTTTTGCTTTTGCAACACAAGGGTGGATGATGTTTGTAATTCTCGTTCCTTATTGCTTGGGCGGTATTGCCGGTCCTGCATTGCAGGGAATTATTTCAAGTCAGGTTCCGGCAAATGAACAGGGAGAATTGCAAGGTGGATTAACAAGTTTAGTAAGTGTAACTACCATCATTGGCCCGCCGGTGATGGCGAATTTATTTGCAGCATTTACCAGTGATAGCGCTCCAATTTATTTTCCGGGAGCAGCTTTTTTATTGGGCGCTATTCTCACCTTCATCAGTTTGTTGCTCGCCATGCGCACACTTGCTTCTTATGTTCATCACACTCAAATTCTTGATCATGATTTGGTGAAGAAGGAAACCGATGTGAATTAAATGCATCTTCAAAATTATTTTTTCGTGAATGGGGAAAAGTAACATCGTTCTTCTATGGCAATGCGAAGTGTTAGAATTACATTTGCCACACATAAAAAAAAAAACCTAAAATGAATTTAAGAAACATTGTATTACTAAGTACACTAACGCTCACCATGTTTTCATGCGTGAGTACCAAAAAGTTTAAGAGTGAAGTTGCAAAGTATGATTCACTTAATCAGCGATATCAGCAATTAGCTGATGACCTAAGAGCTTGTGAAGATCAGAAGTTGCAGAATGCCAAAAAACTCGAAGAGCTTCAAACCCAAAATGATTATTTGAAAAAGAATAATACTGCTGTGTTAAACAATCTGCAGGATCTTTCTGTTGTTACTTCTGCACAAGCCGAAAGTATCAGAAAATCATTGGAGAATCTGGGGCTTAAAGATGCTTACATCTACGATTTGCAAAAA
>JAJAYG010000343.1 GCA_026786335.1 Chitinophagales bacterium
AACTCTTTAACTTCGAGAAAAGCTTTTTTGATTGTCATTCCCGCTAGTTCTGGAATCAACTTGGGATTGCGATTTGATTCGGGCAATTGTAAACCAAGCACGCGTGCAACATCACGAATACCTGTCTTAGGGCCCATGGTTCCAAAGGTTATAATTTGTGCAACTTGATTTTTCCCATACTTGCCCACCACATAATCAATCACCTTTTGCCTACCGGTATCGTCAAAGTCAATGTCCATGTCGGGCATTGAAACACGCTCGGGATTTAAAAATCTTTCGAAGAGCAAATTGTATTTGATGGGATCAACATTGGTGATACCAATGCAATAAGCAACAGCAGAACCTGCTGCTGAGCCACGGCCGGGACCAACCCAAACTCCAATATCTTTTGCAGCTTGAATAAAATCTTCAACTATTAAAAAGTAACCTGCAAATCCGGTTTTCTCAATAATGTTCAACTCATGCTGTAAGCGTTCGCGAATGGAATCTGTTACTGTTCCGTATCTTTTATTTGCGCCTTGCCAGGTAAGATGTTCAAGAAAATTAAAGTTAGAAGCAAAGCCGGCAGGCAATGGAAAGTTAGGAAGCAGAATATCTTTCTTCAATTTAAGATCATCAATCTTCGAAACAATTTCCATGGTATTGTCGAGCGATTCGGGGATGTCTATGAAGCGCTCCTGCATCTGCATTTTAGTTTTGAAGAAAAACTGGTTGTTGGTGAAACGCATTCTGTTTGTATCACTTGCCATTTTATTGGTTTGCAAGCAGAGTAAAATATCCTGCGCCTCTGAGTCTTCTTCATTTACATAATGCGAATCGTTGGTGGCAATTACTTTCACATTGTATTTGCGCGCAAATTTTAGTAACACCTGATTCACTTGATCTTGCTCGGGAATTCCGTGGCGCTGTAACTCCACATAATAATCTTCACCAAACACATCGAGCCATTCTTTAAAAATTTTCTCAGCTTCTTCTTCGCTCTTTCTCAAAATATGCTGCGGAATAATTCCTCCGAGGCAACAAGTGGTTGCAATAATTCCTTCGTGATATTGTTTGATGAGTTCAAAATCAATACGAGGGTAGTAATACATTCCCTCAGTAAAACCGAGTGAACAGAGTTTAATAAGGTTCTGATATCCTTGTGCATTTTTAGCAAGCAGCACCTGATGAAAAGCTTTTTTTCCTTTGCTTCCATCATCTTCATTTCCAAAACCCGGAAGCACTTCTCTCTTGGTGCGATCAAAAGCGAGGTAAAACTCGCAGCCCACGATTGGTTTTATTTTTTGCTTGTGCGCTTCTTTCACAAACTCAAATACGCCAAACATATTTCCATGATCGGTGATGGCAATGGCTTTCATTTCATCCTTCACCGCTTTTTCGATTAGGGAAGAAATATCAGCTGCTCCATCGAGCAGTGAGTATTGTGTGTGGCAGTGGAGGTGTACGAAGTCGGGCATTTTAAAATTGCGAATTGCGGATTGTCAATTTTGAATTGACTTTTAATTTTGAATTTTATTTTATTGAACCTTATTTGACCCGAGTACTCGGGATGAACTTGGAAATTTATTTTGCCCGATAGCCCAATTCAATCAGCAACTTTACAATTCTTTCTTTCATTTCACCTTGTATTAAAATCAAACCATCTTTAACTGTGCCGCCGGTGCCGCATTTTGTTTTTAATGTTTTGCAGAGTGCTTCCATATCTTTTTCGTTTCCATTAAAGCCATCAACAACTGTTACCACCTTGCCGCCACGGTGGTGCTTTTCAATTCTTACTCTTAATTGCTGTTTTGAATTTTGAAGTGAAGTTTTTTCTGCTGCCGCATCTTCTTCATACTCAAAATTTTTATCAGTTGAATAAACAACACCCAGCAAATTTTTATTCTTGTTAGACATGTTGAGAGAAAGAAAAAGCAGGAAATATTCCTGCCGGTTTAATCATTCAAAAATAGTTTAAAGAAGAATTGGAAGGGAAGGAATTTTTCCACAAAAAATAAATTGTGGCCAATAAGATTATAAGGCAGAGAAATCTGCTATCTCAAAATAATTTTAAGCATTTCAATTTCTAAAATTGAAAACAAGAATCATTTCCTTTCAAATATATAAAATTTTCCATTGGGTGGCAAGAAAGGACAATACCCTTTGAAACCCAATTGCCTTAACTCGTGACGTAATGATTGCATAAAAAACCCATGAGTTACCAGTAATGTATTTTGTTTGTTTTCATTTAGTATTGATGTAAGAAACTTACGCGCCCTTTGATTGGATTGTAATCTGGTCTCGGGCATTTTTGAATAGTTTAATAGCCATGCAATTCTGCCCGATGATGAGCGTAAAAAAGTGGGAATGCTTATTTTCCTCAGCCAAAATGCACTATTGGAAATTTCAATTATCTCGTTGGAAATGATAAAATTCCCATCATAAATTTGAGTTACCGTATCTCTTGCCCGGGTCATTGAACTAACATAACAAAGAGGAAATTCATTAACGCTGATTTTTAAATTAATAGGCAAAACGGGCGAAGCATTATACATCAGCCGGCTTTGATCAAATTTTTTTCCCGTTGAAAAAAAAGGATCGCGATAAAAAACTTTTGCATGTCTTATAATTCCAATTCTCATGTGGTTGATTCTTTACAAACATAGGAAAGTATAAGAATCCTTTGCAAAAACAATCTAACTAGTTTCTGATCCAAATATTCAAAATTCAATTTTAGAGGTGGGATTTTGCAAAGGGTTCTATAATTAACACCTTCGTAAGAAAAAGATGAATGGTAAATTAAATGTTGCAGTTTTGCAACAGTTTAATTCAGAAATTCAAATGAATAATAAGAATCACAGAAGAGCTACATATTTATCGCACAACGGAAATTACTATTCTTCAAGTTCCACTGCATTACAAGTTAGATTCTTTGAA
Organism: Chitinophagales bacterium; assembly: GCA_026786335.1. Lineage (GTDB taxonomy): Bacteria > Bacteroidota > Bacteroidia > Chitinophagales > UBA10324 > JAJAYG01. Next base: position 2,917 of record JAJAYG010000343.1, read on the forward strand.
CAGAAAATTTTCAGCTTTGCTAATTTTTAAAATTTATAGTTATGCGATTGATCACACTACTGCTTTTTGCATTCCTGATCTTACCAAAATTTTCAGAGGGGTTTGCTATTCTTACTCATGAAGCAGTAATAGATGCCAACTGGGATAAAGCAATTCTTCCTGCATTGAAAAAAAAATTCCCCAATAACAGTGACAGCGATTACATAAAAGCAAAGGCCTACACTTATGGTGGGGCTATAATGCCAGATATGGGCTTTTTCCCTTTCGCACCAATCCTCTTCACTAACCTTGTACACTACGTGCGCAGTGGTGATTTTACACAAAGTTTACTTGATGATGCTAATGATTTGAATGAATATGCTTTTGCTCTTGGTGCACTGGCGCATTATAATTCAGATAATTATGGTCATCCATTAGGAGTAAATTTAGCCGTGCCAATGGTGTATCCAAAAGACAAAAAGAAATATGGTGACAATATCACCTATGAAAATAAACCGATTGACCACCAACGAATGGAATTTGCTTTTGATGTTTTACAAATAGCAAGAGGTAATTATCTTAAAGACAACTATAATAGTTTTATTGGATTTGAAATATCAAAGCCATTATTAGAGCGGGCATTTTTAAAAACTTATGGAATTGAATTAGGAAAAGTTTTTGGAAATCTGGATTTGGCAATTTCATCCTTCAGGTTTTTTGTTCAAAGTATTTTTCCACCACTCACTAAAGCTGCATGGGTAAATAAGAAAGATGAAATTCAAAAACTGAATCCCGAAATTACTGATCAAACTTTTAATTATACAAGCAATAGAAAGGAATATGAAAAGAATTGGGGTAAAACACCATTGGGTGTAGGTTTAATTGCTTTTGCCATAAAGATTTCTCCTAAAATGATTGGTCCATCACGTGCCCTTCGGTTTCGTATTCCAACTCCTGAAGCAGAAAAAGTTTTTAAAAACTGCTTTGACACAGTTCTATTTCATTATGATGAATCTATAAAGCAACATAGTAACGGAAAACTTATTTTGCAAAATCTGGATTACGATACCGGTCTCCCATCAGTGTTGTGCGAATACTCTCTCGCAGATGATACTTACCATAAATTAATGAAGTGCCTTAAGCATGATCACTTTTCTCAGGTAACTCCCGAACTAACAGCGAACATCATTCAGTTTTATGGACTTAAGGCATCAAACGATCTCTCTATTGAAACGATTTATAAAACACTTAATAAGAATAAAACTAAGTGCCCTCAATCCAATAGTCAAATGCAAAATCAATGAATTTTGGGAAGAAGAAGAAATTTTATCTGTATCTCAATGAAAATTAATTTTTGAAATCCCATTCAACAATCAGGAAATTATCATTGCTTAATCCTGCTAATAAAGCTGAATGCAACCACTTTAACTGCGAACTTCTCATAGCGTCTTTTTTCCTTCTCTTTGATTCTGAAAAAAGAATTTGATCATCAGTCCAACCAAGAACATCCCAGCAACCTGATAATGAGTTGCCATTTATTTTTGCAATGGAAAACAGAAGATCATTAACTTTCTTATAGGCAATTGGATCATGAATCTGTGAACTGAAAATTTTGTCCTCCCATTCGTTCAGGAAGATTGGATTCATATTTCCTCTTCCATAAGTTTCAATCCATCTTGATGACCAACCGCTTTTTTCAAAAAGAATTTTAATTGCTAACTCAGCAAACATTGGCTTGTGATCAAGTGAAACAAAAGGTTTTCCTCCAAAACTTTCCTTCGGCAAAATTTAAATAATACAGAACACTGGTACAAAGAGTATCCCTAATTTTCTTGAAAGATGAAATTCACTCCCTGTTCTTTGTGTCAATTAAAATCGTCACCGGTCCATCATTGATCAACTCCACTTCCATCATCGCACCAAAAATTCCGGTTTGAATTTTCTTACCTAAGTCTTTTTCTAACTGAAGAATAAATTTTTCATACAGCGAAATTGCCACTTCGGGTTTTGCTGCTTTGATGTAAGAAGGGCGGTTTCCCTTTTTGGTGG
>JAJAYG010000344.1 GCA_026786335.1 Chitinophagales bacterium
CTGCATGTATTTTACTTATTGGAATCGCGGCAAGCTGTACAATATTTTTTCCGTTGGCATCCCACTGTGGAATTCCATTTTGATCCAGACGTTGACCGTAAATGGCATCGTTGCTTCCGCTGCGGCCATCAATCCAGAAAATGAAATAGCCACCGCTGCCGTCTTAAATAATGGTTGGGTACAATTGCGTACCGGCTGCGTTACAAACAATTAATGGATTGAATGGATCGCTTGACCATTGCGTATTCGAATCTTGCAGGAAGATAGAAGTAACCATATCGAGAAATAGGGCAATGTTTTTCATGGAAAAAGTTTTTAATGGTGAAAATAATTTTTACTAAGATAGTTGAAGAAACTTGCTGTTTGCAAATGCGATGAGCAGGCGGTAGCACTAATGGATTGAGTGGTAACAATTGAAGATTTATGCGCAAATTGTATTCTGAAAACTCCGCTCCTATATGAGCGGAGCGGAGTAAACAGTGCAAGCGTCTTTATTCATGCTGCACCAAAAATTTCTTAGCAAAAACTTTATCGCCTGATTGAATTACACATAAATAAAAACCATACACAAAATCCATTGAGATTATTTGAACTGTGAATTTATCATTCGGTAACAACAATTCTCTTTCCCCTTCCCATTTTCTTTTTCCGGTTACATCAGAAACGTATAGTTTGAGTTGTTGATCTGCTGAACCAGCAAATGCAACGGTTGCAAAATCATCAGCCGGATTAGGATAAATATGAATAGAAGGTGAGGAATTGTTGTTTTCTATGGTGATGTTTTCAGATTGCCGAACATTATTCGGATCATAATCGCTTTGCTCACATTTATCAATAAGGGCAGTAAAAACACTACCGCTTGTTGCAGTAAAACCCGGAAACAGTTGAATTATATTTCCGCTTTCGAGAGTAACAATTGCCGGTGAGATAACGGTGGCTGTGCAGTTAAGAGAAAATTCATTGAACAGAATTGAGGCATTTCTTATTTCTTCTGCTGCATCAATAGTGGTTGGAAATATTGAACTGTAAGTACCGCAAATGGAACCTAAGTTATAGGCAGTGTAATGGGTAACACCTGCTGCCATCCATGCTTCACCCACACTAATCACCTGCTGCGAGCAACTTCCGAATAAATCAATTGCCGATTGAATCCAGGCATTGCGTGCAGTATAGTAGCCATCATCACCATCAAGATATTCCATCATTGCCTGCCATGCGATATCACTTGCATCACCTAAGCCAATGCCCGTTACATTGTAATCCCATCCAACGTCATTGGTGCCGCTTCCTCCTTCACTAAGTAAAAAGAACATGTGATTTTGAACATTGCTGTTTGTATGCACTCCGCCATTATCATTGCCCCCAAGGGTTGCCCAATTTTCTCCAAAGTAAGTATCGGGATCACCTTTTGATTTTGGATCGGCATAGGAGCGCAAGGCGCCGTCAGACTTATCTGCTCCGCTAAACCAATCATTACTTCCTTCCACATAATCCTCAATCACTTCACCAAAGATATCGGCGAATGATTCATTCAATGCACCCGATTCATCGGAATAATCCAATGCATCAAAGTGTGCGTATTCAATTACACCATGCGTGTATTCGTGACCAAGGATGTCTACTGTGTTATAATCATCGGTGGTGCCTGAACTGCAATCTGCCCCAGCACCTACATTAATGTTGTCAAGGATGTTGGTATAGCTTGCATTAGAGCAATATTCATTATCATCATCATCTTCAAAAATTCTATTGTTAAAAATATCAATAAGACCATCGCTGCCATCAAAACTTTCGTGCCCGCGCACATTGTAGTAATAGCTATAAGCTTTTTTTATTCCCCAAAGAGAGGTAATAGTCATTTTGGTACTGCCGCTTGATTGCCAGTCATTATCAGTATCAAACTTAAGATAGTCACCGCTGAAATTATCGGCATACCAGCTTTTAATCTCGGTATCGGGGTTGCAATCATCCATGGTAAAATAAGCAGTATGCTCTTCGCCTGTGTAGTCCGATGCATCGGTCATGTAGGTGGTGTTTACGGTTTGTGAACCATTGAAAGTGGTATTCACTGTACCGCCTGAACAAAAAATATCCAAGCTGCGGGTTCTTAAAATGTTTCCGGTTTTTGCATCTACATAAACGTATTCAGCCCGTAATGGAATTTGTGCGAATACAGCAACACGATAAGCAAGTGAATAATTTACTGCCGCCTTTTCTGAACGTGATTCATTTTTTACGATCAGCAATTCGGGTTGGGGATAAAGCGTTGCATTCAAATCATTCTTCTTCTTTTTAAAATTCTCTTCCTGCCTGGCATCTTCCCATAAATACTTTTGAGCAGGTACAGCTTTCAAAGCTGCATCAATGGCTTGCTCATTTGAAATGGTTGGTTGAACATCAAGATTTAAATTAGGGATAAAGTCGCCGTTGATCAAATACACTTTCGACTTTTTTTCGTGTACCAGGTATTCAGCCAATTCAATCCGCACTCCTTTGTAAAGCTGAGCAAAGCGGTAATGTGAGTTGCCTGCTGCATCTTTTCTTGTTTTCATCAACTTCATTTGATCATCACTTTTTAGCCCTATGAGTTCCGGTTGTTGTTTGAAAATTTCTACAGCATTATATGGTGCTTCATCTTTGAATGATATCCAGTCCTTTTTGCTGTCGGCTTTTAAGAATCGCCCGAAGGTTTTATGTTGAAGTAATTCCTGTGATAACGGCTCTTGCGCTCTTGCCACACCAGCTGCTATCAATATCCCAAGCAGTATTTTTGATTTTAAAAAAATCTTTTTCATAATTTTAGTTTTAACGGATTTTAAAAATGAAATTAATTATTTACCACTTTCAATTCATCAATCTGATGCTGCAATTGAATAATGTAGAGTGAAAGTTCTTCAATCTTCTCCATCATTTTGGATTGCATATCGCCAGCAGATATTCCATTTTCTTTTACTTCCGTTGCTGTAGGAATTCCGGGCAGGTGTTTATTTTTTTCGATGAATGTTTTGAGTTCGCTGATTGAGTGCAGGGAATAATCTTTTTCAAAAACATAGTCGGGCCAATCTGATGAAAGCTGTACTTTCAACTCTTCACAGATGATATTACCATCTACAGCAAAAAGATAACCCGTTGGAACGTACGATGAGCCAATCATTACACCGCCGCCCGAGTAACACATTGAAACATCACCGCCATCATTATTCAGGTAAAGTTTAGAAGCAGCGCCATTATTCCTTGCCATAATTTCATTGTTATCAATGGCAACATTAGTTCCTGTGGTGCTGCCGGTAACCACATAACCACCTGAGCCCAGTGAAGCATCACTGCCACCATCAATATGTAATCTGTAACCGGGAGCATTTGTACCAATACCAACATTATCAGAAAAATAACCGCGACCTAAAAAGTAACCGGCATAATTCGTTGACCCTGTTGCATTGGAATAAACGCCATAGCGAATTCCGGTTCCGCCTGTACCCATGTTGGCATATACGCCATACTTCGCACCTGTTCCGTCACCAAATACATCAGCCCGTAATCCATACGAAGGTTGTGTGTGCAACTTTGCATCGGTAACAGAAATGTAACATCCGTATTTTATATCAGAAGTACTTGAAGTATTCAAGCTTGATGATATTCCATATTTACTGCTGCCTCCCGAGCCGGTGATGTCAATATCCAAACCATAAGTTTGCCCAATACCCGATTGACTGATGTCTAAATCCAGTCCTCTTATTACACCAATGTTTGATGTGGATGAAGTGATGTTTCCGAAGTAGGCAGTTTTGCTGTTGGTAGCAGCTGAAGTAAGTAAACTTTTAACGCCAGTAATGGGTGAAGTTCCGCTGGTTGAAGTGTTTTCAGCAGTAATAGTGGTAAGGTCTGTTGCCAAAGCATGAAGCTTTGAAGCAGGTACGGTTGTACCAATTCCTATTAAACCGGCATTATCGTAGATCGAAGAGTTTCCGATTGCCGACGACGAAGTAAACTTTGGAATGTAGCTCGTAGTTCCGCTGCCGCCAATGCCGCCACCGCCGCCTGCAGCAGTGGAAAGGGTGGTTCCATC
>JAJAYG010000345.1 GCA_026786335.1 Chitinophagales bacterium
CATGTAAGGGTGAAAAAGTAATTTTTAATGCAAGCACAGGAAGTGGTTATGCTTATCAATGGAAAAAAGACGATTCAAATTTATCAGGAGCAACAAACTCCACTTATACATCTAAGGGAAATGAAAGTGGTAATTACACGGTGCAGATCAACAATCAAAACGGATGTTCTGCAACATCTCCTGCAACTGCATTAACGAGAAACCCAAAACCAACAGCAACAATTACTGCTCTTGACAACCTTGATATTTGCAGTGCAGGCACAGTTACCCTTCAGGCAAACAGCGGTGATGGATACACTTATAAGTGGTTTTTGAATGCTGTTAAGATCAGCGGTGCATCCAATCAAACCTATAATGCAACTCTAGCAGGAAGCTACACTGTGAAGGTGAAGAACTCTTATGGATGCGCGAAAACTTCGGCCGCCGTTGTTGTTACCTCATCTTGCAAATTAAATGGTGATGAAAAAAGCAATGGTGTTTTGTTCAGCGTTTATCCTAACCCAAATAATGGAAAATTTATACTGCGCATTGATCAAAGTTTTATTGGGGAAGAAGTAAAAGTTGAAATCAAAAATATTATCGGGCAAGTTGTTTATGCCGATCATTTTAAATGGGGAAATGAAAACAAAGAAATTACCTTGCCTGATAAAACAATTTCGGGAATTTATTTGGTGGAGCTAAAAGTCGCTGACAAAAGTTATTCATCTTTACTTTCAGTGGAAAAGAAATAGAGGGAGGTTAAAAGATTTGATTCAGAGTATAAGCCGGATAAAAAATTGTCCGGCTTTTTTTTGTAGTAAATTATTTTTTCTTTTCCTGAACAATTACAAAAAGATCTTCATTGTCTTTCTTCATCATGTATTGCTCTCTAGCAAATTTTTCGAGCAGCGATTGATTGGTAAGCAATTCCTCTTTTTCTTTTTTAACCACAGCAATCTGTTCCTGATAGTAATCTTTTTTATCACGCAAGTCCGAAAGTTTCATCCTTAATTGAAATTGAGAAACAACATCATTGCGGTCAAAGAAAAACATCCAGACTAAAAATGCTGCAATAGCAATCAGGTATTTGTTTTTAAGGAAAGCAGGGATTTTTCCTCTGCTAAGATTTGTGAAAAAAGATTTCTTGTTTGATTTCATAATACTTGAACAATACAAAGTTGATCTTTAAACGAAAGCAAAAATTATTTTCTTATTTCCATTTTCCACAAATGAAATTGTATTGTACACTCTGTTACAAATTCATCATTGCTATTTATTAATCAGTGATGAATCCTGCACAATTGTTTCAGGTGTAGAAGATTCAATAGTGAACTCTGCAGAAGTAACTTTAAAAGTCGTGCGGCGGTTTCTCTGAAATTCTTCTTCACTGCACTTTATACCGTTCGTACATTTATTTACAGGTTGTGTTTCGCCATACCCTTTTGCCGTCAAGCGTGTGCCATCAATTCCATTTGCAACCAGATAGTCAACCACAGATTGCGCACGTGACTGAGAAAGCCGCATATTGTAAGCATCTTGTCCGCGTGAATCAGTATGTGAACCCAACTCAACTTTTACTCCCGGGTTTTCTTTTAATAAAGTTACAAGAGTGTCAAGTACAATCGCTGCATCAGTGCGAATGTTTGCTTTGTTGTAATCGTAGTAAATATTGCTGAGGTTAACCTGCACATTCTTATAAATTTTATCCAATACAATTCTTACCGTTGCTGTTATTGTGTCTTTATCAACTTTGATAAAACCAGTCGTGTTAGTGATTTCAGATTTAGAAAAGTAATCCACTTTCGATGCTGTCACTTTATAGCTCTTATCTGTTTCTACTGTGAATTTGAATTTACCATCCTTATCAGCTTTTGTTTTCTGAAGTGTGTTTGCAATCGCATTTCCATTTTGATCAACTGCATTAAGCACAATTTCCAATGAGGGCATTGGCAAAAATGCAATCACATTGCTGTTGGGATCATTTTCTTTTTCAAATTTCTTTTCAACCACATCACCTTTCAGTAAAAAAACTTTTGTCTTTGCTTCAACAAAATGATAGATGTCGTCTTTGCCTTTTCCGCCAGGGCGGTTGCTTACAAAATATCCCTGCGATTTTATTTTGTATTGATCTGCTGTGTTTACTTTTTCAGGAAGTATTCCAAAATCATCGGCACCCGAATTAATAGGCGAGCGAAGATTTTGAACATTGCCCCATTGCTTGCTCACCCTTGTTGAAACAAAAAGATCAAGGCCTCCCATTCCTGATTGCCCATTCGATGCAAAATATAATTTGCCATCAGCAGTGAGGTAAGGAAAAACCTCATCACCTGTGGTGTTAATTGCAGGCCCAAGATTTTGAGCATTGGTGAATTCTCCTTCTGCATTTTTAGTGACCACATATAAATCCTTACCACCATAGCCGCCATCAACATCAGAAGCTACATACAATTCTTTTCCATCTGCAGATAAAAAGGGTTGCACCACATTGCATGAATCATTAAAGATGGGAATCAATTGCGGATCACCCCACTCATCATTATCTCTTATTGAAGAATAGATGTGGCAATAATCATTAACAGTTAATGAGCTGCCGCATCTGGTAAAAAAACACTCGGTAAAATCTTTATTGAAAGTAATGGTGCCTTCATTAAAATCAGAATTAATTTTATCGCTCAGAGGCTGCGGCACGCCAAAGTTTCCTTTTGTATCGCGGTTAGAATAATACAGGTCGCTGAATTTTTCGCCGGTCCATCCATAAATAGCAGTGC
>JAJAYG010000346.1 GCA_026786335.1 Chitinophagales bacterium
GCATAAGGCTCAACACATCCTAAATCGTATGCGCTGGTGATAATATAAATTTCGGTTTCATCACCCATACATTCTACCAAATTTGCCAATGATTGTACAGGACCTCCGCCCCTATTACTTGGCAAAAAATAATCATGAAAAATTAGTAGTTTATTCAAAAATTAAAATTATAACCGATTGTAATAGAGATCTTCATAAAGCTTTAAATAATTATTTCAAAAGTAATGATTGTTAGCATGAGAACAATTTCTTTTCCTTACTAAAAAAATAAAACAGCAGCAGGGAAACTTTTTATTCCATCTTAAAAATTATTTTACCTTCGAAAAAAGTTTTTAAAATGCTTACGAAAGAAAAAGTAATTCAGTCGCTCAATTCATTACCATCTAAGTTTTCTGCTGAGGATGTGATTGACAAAATTATTCTGCTCAACAAAATTGAAATTGCGCGGCAGCAATACAAAGAAGGAAAAATCCTTACCACCACGCAAGTAAAACAGCGCCTAAAGAAATGGTTGAAGTAATTTGGTCAGAAATATCCTTCGAAGATTTGTATAATATTATTGAATTCATCTCCAGAGATTCTGGAAAGTACGCTTCGCTACAAGCAGAAAAAATTATTGGAACAACTAACCTGCTTGAACATTCAGCTTTGGTTGGAAAACCCGTTCGTGAATTTGATGACCCCTCGATAAGAGAAATTGTTTGCGGAAATTATCGAATTATTTACGAGGTAATTTCTAAATCATCCGTTTTAATTCTAACCATTCATCATGGAAAAAGATTAGTAGAAAATAATCCTGCGTTTAAAAAGAAAAAGTAAATTTCCTTCATGCACAAAATTGACATTCACACACACATTATTCCAGAGAGCATGCCGCGATGGAGCGAGAAGTTTGGCTATGGCGGTTTCATACATCTTGATCATTCGCACGATGGTAGTTCAGGTCATCATTGCAAAGCGAAGATGATGATGGACAATCAATTTTTTCGCGAGATTGAAAGCAACTGCTGGGATGCCGAAGTGAGAATGAAAGAATGCAATCACCACCATGTAGATGTGCAGGTGTTGAGTACCATTCCTGTTATGTTCAGCTATCAGGCGAAGCCGCAGGATTGTTTGGATGTCTCAAGATTTTTGAATGATCACATTGCCGGTGTTGTAAAACAATTTCCCAAACGCTTTATTGGACTTGCAACCATTCCTATGCAATCGCCCAAGCTGGCAGTAAAGGAATTAGAGCGCAGTGTAAAAGAATTGGGATTGGCAGGAATTCAAATCGGCAGCAATGTGAACCAACTCAATTTGAATGAGCCGCAGTTTTTCGAAATCTTTGAGGCAGCAGCAGAGTTGAATGCCTGCATCTTTATTCACCCATGGGAAATGATGGGTAAAGAGGTGATGGCGAAATACTGGTTGCCGTGGTTAGTGGGCATGCCTGCAGAAACATCGCGAGCAATTTGCTCCATGATCTTTGGTGGTGTGTTTGAAAAATTACCAAAACTAAGAGTGGCATTTGCACATGGCGGCGGCAGTTTCCCTGCTACGTTTGCACGCATTGCACATGGCTTTGATGAGCGACCCGATCTTGTTGCAGTTGACAATGCCATTCATCCAAAAAATTATTTAGGAAAATTCTGGCTCGATTCACTCACTCACGATGAAAAGATGTTGCGCTACATCATGAATTTTGCAGGCGAAGAAAAAATTTGTTTGGGAACCGATTATCCTTTTCCGCTCGGTGAATTGGAGCCGGGTAAGCTGATTGAAGAAATGGATTTAAAGAAAAAGCTCAAGCGCAAATTGCTTTGGGAAAATGCTTTTGATTGGTTGGGGATTCCTGAAATCAGTTAAAAGTTTAATCAATTTTAGTTGTCTTTCATAGAGCACACCTGGACAAATTTGCAATCCAATTGCAAATTTGTCCAAAATAGTTTTAGCTTTGCTGCATGTTTATTGAAAGAAAAATAGCACCCATCGTAAAGTATGCAGGAAAAAAATTTCCGATTGTTTCGCTCACTGGTCCCAGGCAATCGGGGAAAACCACCTTGCTGCAAAATGTTTTTCCCGATAAACCTTATGTAACACTGGAAGACCCGGGAACCCGGGCTTATGTTGCTGCTGACCCGCGTGATTTTTTGAATCAATATCCAAAAGGAGTAATCATTGACGAAGCGCAGCACGTACCCGAGTTGTTCTCTTACATTCAAACAGAATCTGATAAGCGAAATAAACCCGGTCAATTTATTCTTAGTGGCTCGCAAAATTTTTTGATGAATGATAAAATTTCTCAATCACTTGCAGGCAGAGTAGCCGTGCTTAAGCTGTTGCCCTTCTCCATTGATGAATTAAAAGCCACGGGTAAACTCAAGAGCAACGTGTATGCAAACATGGTGTATGGTTTTTATCCGCGGCTGTTTGAGCGAAACATTCGCCCTCAATTATTTTATTCGAGTTACTATGAAACTTATCTTACACGTGATTTCAGGCAACTGAAAAACCTCGGTGATCTCTCAACATTTCAAAAGTTTATTCAGCTCTGTGCAGGTTACAGCGGGCAGTTGGTAAATCTTTCTTCACTCGCAAATGATACAGGAGTGGCAGTGAATACAGTGAAGGCATGGCTGAGTTTGCTTGAAGCCAGTTACATTATTTTCCTTTTAAAACCCTACCGGAAAAGTTTTAACAAGCGATTGGTGGCTGCACCCAAATTATATTTCTGGGATACCGGACTTGCTTCTTTTTTCCTTGGCATCAAAGATTGGCAGATGTTAAAGAGCAGCCACATGCGAGGCGCCTTGTTCGAAAATTTTGTAGTAGCAGAAATCGGGAAATATTATTTCAATCAGGGGCAATTGCCGGGTATGTATTTCTGGAGAGACAAAACGAATAATGAAGTGGATTGCATTGTGGAGAATGGAAAAAAAGTGGAAGCGGTAGAAATAAAATCGGGAACTACACTAAACACCGATTTCTTCAAAGGGCTTTTGTATTGGAAGCGTTTATCGGGCAAGTCGGATTTAAATTTGGTTTATGGCGGTGCTTCAAACCAAATGAGAAACGGAATAAGGATTTTGAACTGGGAAAGCATTCACGATATTCTAAAATAAATTAATTTGGACAAATTTGCAATCCAATTGCAAATTTGTCCAATCGCTTGTCAATGAAAAAAGATTTAAAAGAGCTACAAACAATTCCAGGAGTGGGTAAAAGCATTGCTCAGGATTTATAC
>JAJAYG010000347.1 GCA_026786335.1 Chitinophagales bacterium
ATGTAAATGCGAATATTGATTTCGATACACGCATTGGTAATTTTAAATCTAACACTGATGATATCTCTACCACATTTCCCTACAATGAATATTCAACATCTATCAATGAATTCAAATGGGAGATGGATAAAAAGAGAATGACATTTAAAGCACCTGAAGGAAGCACAGCAGATTTTACTTCCATTGCAAAAGACCAGGATTCACTCACTTTTCAGGGAGGAAATGCAACGTACGATATGGTGAATTACATATTGAAAGTGAACAAAGTGCCAAACATAGATGTGGTTGATTCACGCATTATCCCCGACAGTGGTAAAGTAGTAATTGAAGCCGGCGCAAAAATGAGAACGCTTTTTAAAGCTAAGCTGATCATGGATTCAATCAATGAATACCATCGCTTCGATAGTGTTACAGCAAATATTTATGGCAAGAAAAATTTAAAAGCATCGGGCATTTATTCTTACATCAACAAAACAGAAAAGAAACAGAAAATTTTCTTTGACGATATTGGTGCATATAAAGACACTGCCGACAGTAAGCTGCATGTTTATGCAAAAGCTAAAGTTGATACTTCGCTTAAGTTGCAGATTCTTCCTAAAATATTTTATAAAGGAAATGTAAACATCAGCAGCGCACGCGAGCCGGTTCAGTTTAAAGGCTATGCGAAACTTGATATTAAAAACCCTAAGGTAAAAGCAGAATGGTTTTCAATCAACAACGTGCTAACAAAAGATTCTAATTACATCTACTATAAAGACCCGGAGAATGAAGCACATCGGGATATGACTGCGGGCTTGGTTTTCGATGCCGACTCAAGTGACCTTTACGCTTCATTCTTCAATGCAAAAAAATCTGAGCGCGATAAAAGTTTATTTGTTGCAAACGGATTGGTATACTATGATGATACCACCAAACAATTTATTGCAGGCGATGAAAATAAGATAGTGAACGATGCGCCACGTGGCAATGTGCTTAAGTACAATGACAAAACAGGACAGGTGATTGCCGAGGGAAAAATGAACATGGGGTTTAATTACGGAATGGTGCAAATGCAAAGCGCGGGCACCGTTACTTATGACGTAAACAAACAAGATCCTGTTTTTGAATTGGCACTCGGAATTAAGTTTGATATGGATGATGACCTGCTGGCGTTTATGTCGCAATCAGTTTTGAAAGGAAATGGTGACGGAGATAATGCTGATTATACCAGTGAAGAATTTCAAAAAGTAATTACTGAATTCCTTTCTCCAAAAGATGAAAAATCATTTCGTGAAGGAATGAATAAGTCGGGCAACTTTGTTAGCAGCGATGCATTGCCATACACAATTTTTTTAAGCAATGTAAAATTGAAATGGGATAAAACCACAAAAGCATTTTATAACATTGAACCATTCAGTGTTGCTTTTATTAACAAGCAATCCATTGCAACTGTAGTTGATGGCTATATCGAAATGGGATTTAAAAGAAGCGGCGATTATTTTAATCTTTATTTTCCTGCAGGGGATGAAGATTATTATTTCTTTATGAATTACGCAGCAGGTAACATGCAGATTGTTGCAGGCGAAAAAGAATTCAATCAAAAACTGATTGATATAAAACCGGAGAAAAGAAAGTTTGATACCAAAGACGGAAAAACCTACATGTATAATCCCGGCAGCGAAAACAAAAAGAACACTTTTATCAATCGAATAAAATTTTTGCAAAGCGAGGCAAAGCCTGCACCAAAGAAAAAATAATTGGTAATTGTTTTTTTTCGTAAACTATTTTCTTATTTCTAATTTCTATTTTCTCTCTTTTATCTTCACCGCATGACGTGGCAATTATGTATTTCTTTTTTACTCGCTTATCTCATTGGAGCAATTCCTTTTTCAATTTTGATTGGGAAAATATTTTACGGCAAAGATGTTCGCGAGTATGGGAGTGGCAACGCGGGTGCTACCAATACTTTTAGGGTACTTGGAGTTACGGCAGGTACAGTGGTTTTAGCTTTGGATATTGCAAAAGGAATTGCTGCAGTTTTTATTGCAAATATTTTTTACAATGAAGAAAGTTGCCCCATCATCTTTCTGTACTTTCAAATGGAATTAGGATTATCTGCAGCGATTGGCCACATCTTTCCGGTGTATTTAAAATTTAATGGGGGAAAAGGAGTTGCCACATTTTTTGGTGTAGTGCTTTATCTGTTTCCCATCTCAGCATCAATTTGTATGGTGGCATTCTTTTTTACCTACTTCATTACTAAATATGTTTCGCTCAGTTCAATGATTGCATCTGTAACTTTTATGATCGCAATTTTTATTTACTATGTGAAATACCATGATCAATTTGGCTTAATTTTATTCGCTGTAGCTGTTCCTTCCATCATCATTTTTACACATCGAAAAAATATTATAAGATTGCTGAACGGAACAGAAACTAAAATGACATTTACAAAACAAACATCTACATGAAAAATCAACAAATTATTTTGGCACTTGCAATCGTAATCATGCTGAGTGCCTGCAGCAAAGTGCCGGTTACCAATAGAAAGCAAGTGCATTTGCTTCCCGAATCAGAAATGATTTCGATGTCCATAACACAATATAAAGAGGTGCTTTCAAAAAGCCAGATAATTAGTTCGGGCCCCGATGCCCAGTTAGTTGATAAGGTTGGGAGAAATATTTCCAACGCCGCAATACAATACATGAATCAAACAGGACAATCAAAAAAACTTATCGGGTATGCATGGGAATATCATTTGCTTCAAAGCAATGAGGTGAATGCATGGTGCATGCCCGGTGGAAAAATTGCAGTGTATTCAGCATTGCTTCCTGTTACAAAAGATGAAGCTGGTTTAGCGGTAGTAATGGGGCATGAAGTAGGACATGCAATTGCTCAACATGGCAATGAAAGAATGAGTCAGGCCCTCGTTGCACAGGCAGGTGGGCAGGCTTTGAGTGTTGCTCTGGCAACCAAGCCGCAGCAAACGCAGGAACTTTTTGGTCAGGCATACGGAATCGGAGCTACGTATGGTGCGCTGCTTCCTTTTTCTCGCACTCAGGAAAGCGAAGCAGATAAAATTGGAATGGTGATCATGGCTGTTGCCGGCTACGATCCGCATGCTGCAATAGGTTTATGGGAAAGAATGAAACAAATGTCAGGTGGTGGCGCACCCCCCGAATTATTAAGCACTCACCCGAGTGATCAGCATCGCATTGATGACATTAAAGCATTTATGCCCGAGGCAATGAAGTATTATAAGAAATAAGTGGTGAATTGTAAATGGTGAATCGTTAATCATACATGAAGAAATCCATGTGATATTGACTAGTATAATATTTTTTTGAAATGAAAATTTTTGATTGGATCATCCGCATGGTTTCTGCATTTATTCTTTTGCAAACGTTATACTTCAAGTTCAGCGCACACCCCGAGGCAGTTTATATTTTCTCAACACTTGGTTTAGAACCTTATGGTAGAATAGGACTCGGAATTTTAGAGTTGATTACCGCGGTGCTAATCTTATATCCGCGCACGGTATGGCTCGGTGCAATTTTAGGAATTGGGTTAATGGCAGGTGCTATCTTTTTTCACCTCACAAAATTGGGAATAGTTGTTTATGATGATGGCGGAAAATTATTTGCCATGGCACTTACAGTTTTGATTTGCTCAGTGATTACACTTTGGTTGCATCGAAAAAAAATTCCCATTATCGGGAAAATGTTCAGCTGAAAATTCTCTTTCTATTTAAATATTGTGTAGCGCAATGAAAAACTGCCGAGGTTTTTTCATGGCTTCTGTTTGCGCTTCACAATTCACGATTCGCAATTATTTGCTTACATATCTTCACCGCCTTCATGCAGCCCAATCCATACATTTCTTATAAAAATATTTTTCGCATTGCATGGCCGGTGATGCTTAGTTCGCTTGGGCAAAATTTAATTTATCTGGTTGATACTTCTTTTCTTGGAAGAGTTAGCGAATATGATTTAGGTGCCAGTGCCATTGGTGGAATTTTTTATTTGCTTCTTTTTATGATCGGCTATGCAATGAATACCGGCATGCAGGTAATTGTTGCCCGCAGAAAAGGCGAAGGGAAAGAGCATGAGATTGGTGATGTAGTTGATCATGAATTAAGATTGATACTGATTGTTGCACTGCTGCAATTTGTGGCCATGCATTTTTTTAGCAATCAGATTTTGTCACTCATCATAAAGAGCGACATCATTAGGGAAAAGGCGGTGAGCTTTCTTGAATACCGCTCTTATGGAATTTTATTCGCATTAATCAATTCATGCTTCATGTCTTTCTTCATTGGCATTGGCGATACAAAAGTTACCACCCGCACAACCGGTGTAATGGTGGCAGTAAATGTTTTCTTTCTCTATTGTTTGGTGTTTGGAAACTTAGGTTTCCCCAGAATGGAAATTGCAGGAGCGGGATTGGCATCTTCGATTGCAGAAGGAACTGTTACAATAGTTTTTGTTGTTTTTATTTTCGTAAAAAAATTTAATGAGCGGTTTGGTTTATTTCAATTCAAAAAGTTTAATCCGGCTCTTGTGCTCAGCATGCTAAATCTTTCAGCCCCACTAATTTTTCAACAACTCATAAGTGTGGGTTCATGGTGGATATTTTTTATTGCTATTGAGCACCTTGGTGAAAGAGCCCTGGCAATTTCAAATTTGATTCGCAGTTTATACACTTTGTATGGCGTACCGGTTTGGGCGCTGGCAATGTCTACTAGTTCAATGACCAGTAATTTAATGGGTCAGGGAAAACCGGATGATGTAATTCCTTTGATAAAAAAAATTGGTCTTTTTAGTTTTGGCATGGCTGTATTATTCGGCTTGGTAATGCTTCTTTTTCCTGTGCAAGTGCTATTGATTTTTACCAATGATATTCAGTTGATAAAGGAAAGCATTCCAAGTTTGTATACGATTGTTTTTGCACTCATGCTTTTCTCAATTGCAGTGCTTTCAATTTTTGCAGTTTCAGGAACCGGTGCTACAAAAGTTTCATTGATTATTGAGATCGTTTGCATTGTTGCTTATTTGGTTTACGTTTATTTTACAGCGATACAATTCAACCTTGGTCTCCCTATAATCTGGATGGCTGAAATAGTCTATTGGGTAGTAGCTCTTTGCGGATGCTATTATTATTTAACCAGAGGAAACTGGCGCGATAAAAAAGTGTAGATTAATTTTAATTCTTATAACTCAATTGCATAACCTCATCGGGCAAACTTACAGGTTGATCAAATAACCTCCTGTGATAATTCACTTGACCCAAATGATAATTCAGGTGCGAAAGCAATTGAATCAATCGCGCATCAGAAGTTTTCCATTGTTTGCCATCAACTAAGGGATAGTCGCCAAGCAATTGTGCATCGGTAAGATTGCTGATAATATTTTTTACCCGGTAAGCACATTCATCTACTTCCTTCATCAACTTCGATGTTGGAATATTTCTGTCTGCAAATTCTGCTGCACGATTTCTTAAATAGCCGGTATTCCCCAATACTGCACCAATAAAGTGATTGATATTTCCTAACAGGTGAAGTGTTAAAGTGCCGCCCGAATTTTTTATGTCACCTCTTATTTCCCAAACATGTTCCTTGTGTGTGTATGCATTGATTTCATTTTTTAGTTGAATAAGTGCCGATTCAAATTGCTCGGCAAGATGTTGTTGAAGCATAAAAATTATTTTGAAAGGGTGAAGTTAACCCAAACAAGAATTCAATTGAGTCATAATTTTTTTTCAGTTAAATAAAAACACATTATTATTTTAGTTGCATGGTTTCAAGAAGTGATGTTGTAAAAATTTCAATCGCGGATTATTCTGATGAAATTGAATTTGCAATTTTTACAGCCGATAAAAAAAGTAAGCGATCTAATACTGCAAATACCTGGCAAAAGGGAAGGAGCGAGTTTAAAAAACTCACTGATTTATTCCCCGGTGATCTTGCAAAGAATATTGTGAGGGCGCATGCAAAAAATCAAAAATTAGAGTTGATCGATTATGATAAAATCAGAACAGATAATTTCCGCTATCGGGATCGGTTTGATTTAATGTTTAACAATAAAAAAATTGAAGTTAAATCTTCACTTGAGAAAATAAATAATTCTGCCTATACACTTCTGAACAAAAGACGATTCATGGTATATGCCGATCGCGAAGTGTCTGATTTAATTGTGCAGGTTTATTTTGTTTATGAAACTAATGAAGGTAAAGATTTCTTTCACGACATCGAAAAAACTGAAGAGGCGTTTTTCAGAACCAAATACAACATCAATTCGAAAGAAGAATTTGTAAAGCAATTTATTAGTCATTCACCGTCTGCATTGATCATGGGTTTTATTACCAGTAACATGGTCAAAGAAAACAAGAAAGAACTTTTCAATTTTAGTGATAGAAAAGTTGCAGGTGATCAAATGCGTTCTTATGTAAACATTTTTATAAATGAAGGAATTCCTTTTTCCCAATTTGCAAAGCAACTTAATCTTTAGTTTGAATTACTTCGTCGAATATGCTTTTTAAACCTGCCTATTGTATTTTGATTTGTTTGTGAAACAAGAATCATTACAATATCTTCTTGCCTTACTTATATTAGCAGCAAATGAATAATAGCGAAGTGAATAATAAGATTAAAGAACTCGAAGAAAAGAAAACACTTGCAAAAAAAGGAGGGGGTGATAAGCGCATTGCAGATCAGCATAAGAAAGGAAAATTAACTGCACGCGAGCGCATACAATTATTAATTGATGAAGGAACTTTTGAAGAAATCGGGATGATGGTTACACACCGGTCAACTGATTTTGGAATGGAGAAAGAAGTTTACCTCGGTGATGGAATTGTAACAGGCTATGGAAATGTGAATGGCAGATTGGTGTATGTATTCTCGCAGGACTTTACAGTTTTTGGTGGTTCTCTTTCCGAAACCTATGCGCAAAAAATTGTGAGACTGATGGATCTTGCAATGAAAAATGGTGCGCCGTTAATTGGATTAAATGACAGCGGTGGCGCAAGAATACAGGAAGGTGTTGTTTCATTAGGCGGCTATGCAGATATTTTTTATCGCAACACTTTAGCTTCAGGTGTTATTCCGCAGATATCAGCCATCATGGGCCCTTGCGCAGGTGGCGCAGTTTATTCACCTGCGATTACAGATTTTATATTGATGGTAGAAAATACTTCTTACATGTTTGTTACCGGGCCGAATGT
The DNA here is from genome assembly GCA_026786335.1 of Chitinophagales bacterium. GTDB lineage: Bacteria > Bacteroidota > Bacteroidia > Chitinophagales > UBA10324 > JAJAYG01. Next base: position 7,201 of record JAJAYG010000347.1, read on the forward strand.
GGTGAAGACTGTAACACATGAAGAAGTTACTTCGGAAGAATTGGGTGGTGCAAACACGCATGCAACAAAATCGGGAGTTACTCATTTCACCTCGGTAAATGAAGCGGAGTGCATTCAAAAAATAAAGCAACTGCTTTCATACATGCCCCAAAACTGTGAAGACATTGCACCTGTATTACCATATGAAATTGGAAATGAAGAGAGAGAAAAATTAAATTCAATAATTCCCGAAAACCCAAATCAACCTTATGATATTAAAGAGGTGATTGCTGAGTTGGTTGATGAAGCAAGTTTCTTTGAAGTGCATAAAGCTTATGCAGAAAGTATTGTTGTTGGCTTTGCAAGAATTGCCGGAAGAAGTATTGGTGTAGTGGCTAATCAACCTGCAGTACTTGCCGGCGTACTCGATTTTAAATCATCGAATAAAGGTGCAAGGTTCGTTCGATTCTGCGATGCATTCAATG
>JAJAYG010000348.1 GCA_026786335.1 Chitinophagales bacterium
GCATTGGAAATCCATCATTCAAATCAAATCTCATCTGATACCCGAAAGTACTGATGGTGCCTGTGCCGGTGCGGTCTTCGTTTTTTACGCCGTGATCTAAAACGTGGCGGAGGAAATCGTGGTATTGCTTCATAGTAAAATTCAAAATTCAAAATACAAAATTCAAATACCGAAACTCATAAAACAAGGTTTAAAATAAAAAACAAAATTATCTTCTATTGATTATTGCTCTGAATATTCTTGTTAATTGCATGGCTTCGTCTTCTAATTTAATTCTCTCCACATCCATTTCTACGGGTACATAATCTTTGAATAATCGAAGCCAATATGCTGATTCTTTGGCTTCTTTTCTGCAAACCTTTACTCGAAAAACAAAATCCTTTTCACTAAGATTCTCCTGTGCTTCTAAATAGTTTGCCCCATCTGAACCCGATGATCTTATGAGTTGCTTCAAGTCCTCTACATTTTCAAACGTCTTCTTGACGTTCTTAATTAAGTCTTGTGTCAGTAGCAAACCTTCAGTTCTCTGCGCAAGATCAAATTTCTTTTCATCGTTTTTATCAGACACATCGATTGAATTTTGAATTTTGAATTTTCTTCTTGCTTAATTTTTCCTTCTCTTCAATTCTTTATTGATCAACATCAATTCTCTGCTGCTCATTCCGCCTACCGATGTATTCTCCTGCGCTCTTCGCATTAAATAAGGTACTACATCTTTTACCGGACCATAGGGTACATATTTTGAAACATTGTACCCTGCATGTGCCAAATTGAATGTGATGTTATCGCTCATTCCATACAACTGCGAAAAATTAAGATGCGGATGAGTTGAAGCGATTCCTTTTTTCATTGCAAGTTCAACACCCAATAAATTACTTGAATCATTGTGTGATGCAATGCAGATGCTCACTCGTTCAATGTTCTCCATGCAAACTGTTACAGCAGCATTGTAATCTTTGTCACTTGAATCTTTATCGGGTTGTATAGGTGATGCATAATTTAGTTCTTGTGCACGCTTGCGTTCCTTTTCCATGTATGCGCCGCGTACAAGTTTGAACCCCAAATAAAAATTACCTGCCTTTGCTTCTGCAATTGATCGCTTCACAAACGCCAATCGATCAGTTCTGTAAAGTTGTGCTGTGTTATAGACCACTACCTTTTCTTTGTTGAATTCAGCCATCATCTTCATCGCGAGTTCATCAACAGGATCCTGAATCCATGTTTCTTCGGCATCAACCATTAACCCAACATTATTTTCATTTGCTGTTTTGCAAACACTATAAAAACGATCCTTGGCTTTTTGCCATTCGGCCATCTCATTTTCATTCAAATCATTTCTTTCATGCATCTTTTCGAGCAATGCAAATCTTACTATGCCGGTAACTTTAATACTTACAAAAGGAATGTGGTGATTGTAACCTGCAAACACAATTGCTTTTGAAATTTCATTGGCAGTTTTATCAAACTCTTCTTCATTTTCTTTTCCCTCAACACCATAATCAAGAATCGTTTCTACACCATGATCTGAAAGTTTTTTGGTGGTGACCGCACATTCATCCATTGTTTCGCCACCACAGAACTGACTGAAAATTGTTGGCTTCACCAAACCTTTAATTGGCAATCCGATATCAAAAAGTTTAGGAGTAATTCGGGTTCCAATTTTTACAAGCAGGTTATTATTCATTAAAGAAAAAAGCCACCATGCTCTTTTCAATTCACTGTTCGACTTATAAATGAAAGCGATTTCGGTATTTTCAAATGAAACAGTTTGTTTTTCAACTTCCATAGAAAGCAAAGGTATAGCTGAATGCTTGAAGGAAAAAAAGGTGTGGAGAAAATGAAATTTAGATTTACAAAGAATATTTACTTTCAGCCCCTGATAAAAAACTCTACTTATATGAAAAATGCAATCTTACATCTCAACTGGCCAATGGTGCTCGCAGCTGCCGTTGCTTACTATGCAATTGGCGCACTGTGGTACACACTACTATTTGGAAAATACTGGGCCAAGGATCATAATATTGATACAAATGACAGAAGCGGAATGATGAAATCCATGATCATTGGTTTTCTTTTTATCTTATTGTTGTGCGCTTGCATTGGCTTAATGATGAATTCGGTTCGCTGCAAAGAACTTTCTGATTGCTTCACCAGATCTTACATTTTGCTTGCAGGTTTAACGATCGCAATTTTAGGTACTGCACTCAATTATTTAAAACGCCCGCTCGGCGTATGGTTTGTTGATATAGGTTATCATCTTGTTGGGTTACTTGTTGCCGGTTTAATACTGGCTAAGTGGGGTATGATTACAGGACATTTATATGATAAAATATTAATCATCAGCCCGATCAAGTAAAGATTGAGGTAAACTTTTGGATGCTTTTGCTCCAAGAGTTTTTATTTTTTCTGCTGTCTTAATTACATTGCCTGAACCCTCATACAATTTGCTCATTGCACTTCTGTATTGTTCATCTGTTGTCTGAATTGATTTCCCCACCTTTATGAGTTCTGTAATTACGCCTTCTAATTTATCATACATGCTTCCGCTAAGCCGGGCAATTTCCAATGCATTCTTATTTTGACTTTCAATTTTCCATAAACTTGAAACAGTCATTAGAGTTGCGAGCAATGTTGTTGGGCTCACGATCACAATTCTTTTTTCCCATGCATAATTAAAAAGCTCAGCATCATTTTGTATGGCGATGGAAAATGAAGATTCAATGGGTGTAAACAATAAAATAAAATCGGGCGACCGCAACCCTTGGGCTGTGTAATAATTTTTATCGCTCAGCAATTTTACATGGCTGCGAACAGAATTAATATGATCACGCAAATAATTTTTTCGCTCGTCGTCATCATCTGTGTTTACAAATCTTTCATAGGCAACCAATGAAACTTTAGCATCA
>JAJAYG010000349.1 GCA_026786335.1 Chitinophagales bacterium
AGCTTGTGCAGTACCATCAAGTGCAAGAAAAAGAACATTAAGTAAATCCATCATGTTAATTTGAGTTTAAAGTTTAGTTTTAAGTTGATTTAAAGTTTTAAGTTTAATGATGATCTGAATCGGAGTGTGTTACTCCTGTTTCACCAATAAACAATGCTGTTAAGATTGTGAATATATAAGCTTGTAATGCCGCTACCAGCAGTTCAAGCAAATAAATGAAAATTGAAAATGCGATTGAAAAAATTGTTGCTCCTACCCCTGCAAAAATATTCATTGCGGCAAAAATGAAAATGATCGACATAAAAGAAAGCACGATCAAGTGACCTGCCAGCATGTTTGCAAAAAGTCGAATCATTAATGCAAAAGGCTTAACTATGATGTTGCTGATGAACTCAATGGGTATAAGAATCGGAAGTACTGCTGTGGGAACACCGGGGGGGGCAATCATGTGTTTCCAGAATGCACTTTTTGATCCTACCATCATTAGTATAAAAGTAAGACCGGCTAAAGTTGCAGTTACTGCAATATTTCCGGTAACATTTGCTGCGCCCGGTATTAAGCCAATTAGATTGTTAATCCAAATGAAAAAGAAAAGTGTAAGCAGGTAAGGAAGAAAAGCATTGGCTCTTTTGCCAAGCATGGGTTTTGCTACTTCATCGCGAATAAAAATCACCACTATTTCTACAGCAGATCCTAAACCAGTGGGTGCTTTGCTGCCATTCTTTTTTAATCTTCTGGCTACTGAAATAAAAATAACCATCATAAGCGTTACAGAAAGCAATAGTTGAATTACATTTTTTGTCAATGAAAAATCGTAAAATTTTTTTCCATCAACGCGGGCGATGTGATGCGATTCATTTAGCGTAAATGATTTGTAAGGTGCGTGATGCAACTGTTTAAATGAAAACATGCTAATGCCTTCACCGGGAGTATATAAAATTACCGGAAGACAAACAGAACCATGAAACTCGGTTCCATCAGCTTTTTTATAGGTAAAGAAATGCCATTCGTTACTGTCGCCAATGTGATCAAGAATCATTTCACCGGCATTGAATTTCCCTTTTTCCTCATGCTTTTCAGTGATCGCGGCAGTTGAATCATGATTTGCCGAAACTGCTTCTTCTGCAACCACATTTAAGGCAATGCCCATGAAAAACACCAGGGACATCAATATTTTAAGAGCTAAACGACGAAGCATTGGGGGATTTAAAATGTAGGTTTCTTAATTCGGCGGCGAAGATATGTTACGAACGCTGAAAAATTAAACCCTGCTTAAAAATTTCTTTGGCTTTTATGGAAAAGCTTTGAATCAAAGCATCTATCAACAGTCAATCAACAATTTTGACTGAAAATGGAAACTATTTCACTTAAAACAAACAGGAGTTCATTCGAAGAGGTGATGAGTTCACCAATTAAATGGCTGAACAGCGATCCGCGGCATTATCAGATTTCTTTCCTCGGCATTTTTCTTTTTTATGGAATTGAAGATTTAAACTGGGAAATGAACTGGCTGAACATTGCTGCAACTTTGGCTGCCTCCCTGTTAACTCAATTTCTTTTCACCTGGTTCACGAACAAAAATTATCAATCGCTTAAAAGCGCAATCATTTCTGCTTTGAGTTTAACGCTCTTGCTCAAAACAAATCTGATTTTAGTAATAATGCTTGCTGCATTCTTAAGCATTGCGAGCAAATTCATTTTCACATTTAAAATTGTGGAAGGAAAAAAACATTTTTTCAACCCCACCAATTTTGGAATCATTCTCACTATACTGATTACAGGGAATGCATGGATTTCGCCAGGCCAATGGGGAAGCAATGCTTTGCTTGTTTTCGGAATCGGAATTTTGGGATTAGCTGTTTTAATAAAAGTAAAAAGGTTGGATGTTGCTTTAGCATTTTTCATCACCTTCTGTTTGCTCAACTTTACAAGAAGTGTTTTGATTCTTGGTTGGCAAACAGATTTCTTCCTTCATCAATTCACCAGCGGCACTTTATTGCTTTTCACATTTTTTATGATCACTGATCCGGTTTCAACACCTTCGCATAGCAAGGCAAGAATTGTTTGGGCGGTATTGGTTGCAATGCTTGCCTTCTATTTAAGTGCCTATGAATTTGTGAATGGTGCTCCCCTATGGGCGCTGTTTTTCATTTCCCCAACAACTATTCTTTTCGATAAAATTTTTCTTCACCCTAAATTCTACTGGGGCCCCACCAACCTCCCCACTAAGGAGGCTCCCAACGCACAGGCCACTCAGATTTCAAAAACTTTTTTCACACTTAAAAATCAATCAATATGAAAACACAAAACAGTAAATCAAAAATCAACAAGTCAATTCCTTTGTCTTACGTCTTATGTCTTACATCTTTCATCTTAATATTATTTCCTTTCAAAAATGCAAATGCATTCTGCGGCTTCTATGTTGCCAAAGCAGATGCAACCTTGTTCAACAAAACTTCGCAGGTAATTCTTGTGCGCGATGGCGACAAAACAACCATCACCATGTCGAGCGATTTTGATGGTAATGTAAAAGATTTTGCAATGGTGATTCCTGTGCCTGTTATTTTAAAGCGCGATAACATAAGAACCATTCCTTCTCAAATATTTCAAACACTCGATAACTATTCTTCGCCGAGGCTTACAGAATATTATGATGAAAACCCGTGCGAATCAAGAGTACTTTATGAATATGATGCGGTTTCTAAAATGAGTCTTGAATCAGTTGCTGCTTCGGGAATGGAAAAAGATGAAGAGAAATACAAAGTGAAAATTGAAGCTCAGTACACAGTTGATGAATATGATATTCTTATTCTCTCTGCCTCGGAATCGAGCGGGCTCGAAAGATGGCTGACCGATAATGGCTATAAAATTCCTGCTGGCGCCAGAGAAGTTTTGCAACCATACATTAACAGTAATATGAAATTTTTTGTGGTGAAAGTGAATATGGAAGAACTTGAAAAGAAGCAGACAAAATTTTTAAGTCCGCTCCAGATTAATTTTAACTCACCTAAATTTATGCTGCCGATAAGATTGGGAATGGCGAATGCAAAAGGAGCACAGGATATGATCGTGTATGCCTTTACAAAAAGCGGAAGAGTAGAAGCCACTAACTATCGCACTGTAAAAGTTCCAACCGATACTAAGATCCCTGAATTTGTTAGCGGATGTTTTGGAAAATTTTATGTTGACACTTATCGCAAGCACCGCGAAGAAGCCGGCGAGAACAATGTGTATCTCGAATATGCCTGGAACATAAGCGGAAGTGTTACACAATTTTGCGACCCTTGCAACGGGCCACCGCCGATGTTGCAGGATTTAGTAACTGCCGGCGTTGGATGGGTGAATCAATATCACTATGGATACAGCGGCGATGTTTTCTTTACCCGACTGCATATTACTTACGACAGAAAAAATTTTCCGCAAGACCTTATTTTTGAAGAAACACCGAATCGGGAAAACTTTCAGGCACGTTATGTTATCACGCATCCTGCTTATGGAGAATTTACCTGCGATGCAGGAAGAAAATATGTGAAGGAAGTTATGAGCAGAAGAAATGATGAGCTGAACAATCTTGCAATTCTTACAGGGTGGGATATAACTCAATACAGTGATTACAATAAAAAGTTTGCGCAGTTTATTCCGGCACATGAGCCAAGAATGCGCAGCACAAAAACCAATGCACCTGATAATCTTGATAATGATAACAAGCAAGATGAAATCATCTCAAATGATAATAATATTAAGCAAGAAAGTTTTGGTGTTCCTTATTTGAATGATAACTCAAATCCGCCTTCTGGAAATAGTGATCTCAAAATTTTATCGATCAGCGTAATGGTTTTGTTGATGCTGATGGCAATGGTTGCGCAATTGGGTAAGCGAAAAGTGGTTGCACATAAAAATAATTAGCTGCAATTTCCTAATTCCATTTTATTTCCTCTTTCAACTCCGCCGGTGCGTAAAAACTTCGGCGGAGTTTTTATTAAAATTATAAATGAGTGCATTTCATTCTAAATTAATTCCTAAAAAAATTATTATGAAATGAAATTACTATTTTGGTTTTCGAAAACCATGAATAATGAGTGTTAGAAATTCATCTTCTGAATTTACAATTACGTGTGTTGTAATTCTTGTTCTTCTTTTCATTTCAAAAACAAGCTATTCACAGGAGAAATTTTTGCCGGGCACCATTGTACTCAACAGTGGCGATACACTTACCGGGTTTTTGAAACCAATGAGCGGAAGAATGGCGCCGCGTTTTATTCAATACAGCGCGGTAATGTCGGGGGGAAATTCAACATCTTTTTCACCCGCACAGGTAAAATGGTTTCGGTATAAAGGAGGCGAATGGTATTTTGGTTTTGTTGGATCAATTGAATCATCATCGCTCAATGAAAATGTATTGAGCAGTGATTCTTCTATGCATACAATCTTGGATTCGCTTTTTGTTCGTGCAGTAATGCTCAGCACTGCAAGTTTGTTTTATGCACGCGACCGAAACGACCGCCTTCATCTGTTTATTCAAAAAGGCAAAGGTGAAATTTTTGAGCTCGCTTATAAAAAATATTACATCAATGAAATTGTGATTGCCGATTACAGAAATCAAATTACCAAGCGCGCAATTATGGGAAATGAAATGTACAAAGGCCAATTAATGACGGCTTTTTACGAGTGCAGGTATCTGTCTTCTTCCATTCTTTCACGATCGATTGCTTATGCAAAAAATGACCTGATGAAACTTTTTGAAGAATACAATAACTGCCGCAGTCAAAAAATTATTTATCGCGAAGCTGCCGACAAAGGAAAAGTAAACTTCACATTAGCAGGCGGAATAAATTTAATTTACACAAGTATTTATAGTTCGCAAAATATTGCATGGCAGCATATTGAGTTTGAGCCCGCAATCAGTTATCAATTGTGTGCAGGCATTAACTGGACATTCCCCCGCATGGACGAAAAATGGTCGCTGTACAATGAGGTTGCGCTCAGGTATTATTCACTTAACGGAAACAGGACAGGAACTTTTCACGCAACAATAACAGCAGAAGCCATTTATGTAAAAATTGCATCGATGATGCGTTATCAGATTCCCTCCGAAAAAATAAAGCCATACATAGGTTTTGGAATGACAAATAGTTTCGTACTCAATTTTGCGGGAAATGAAACACCTAAACCAACGCAGGTTTCAATTATTGATTCTTATAGAAATTACGAGCAAGGAATAGTTTTAGGTTGCGGTTTCAACTGGAACCATTTCAACACTGAAATTAGAATTGAGAAATCAAATGGCTGGAGCGATTACAGCGACCTGAGTACAAAATTTACATCGCTGTATTTTCAAATCGGTTATACTTTTTAAACTGCGCTCAAGGTTTTTCTCCCTTTAATAAACTTAAGTTCAATTACAATGATGATGCTGATTACGATCATCATAAACCACGAAATCAATTTACCACTCACCACCATTTGCCACCCTGCATGCTGGTAGGTGTATTGCCATGCACCAAAAAATGTTGCAATATTCTCAGCCACCCAAACAAAAAACCCAATGAGAAAAAATGAAAGCAAGAGCGGCATTTTTCTTCTTGTACCATTTGCAGTGAAATGAACTTTCGTTTTATAAAACACGATCACCATTGCTGCAATCAAAACATAACGCAGGTCGTAAATAAAATGATGGGTGAAGAAATTTGCATAGATGGCTGCAGCAACTCCAATTGCTAACCAATCACTACTCCAACCCGAAATCTGCAGATCAAATCTTCGCCATGCCTGGCAAATGTAACTGGCAACACTTGCATACATAAAGCCGCTGTAGAGCGGAACATCGCAAACTTTTGCGTAACCAAATTCGGGATAACTCCATGAGCCCATGTGCACTTTAAAAATCTCCATGCACAAACCGATCACATGAAACATGCAGATCACTAACAACTCATCAATGGTTTCCATCTTTGTAAAAAACATAATTGCTTGCATGGAGATACAACTCAAAAGCAAAAAATCGTAACGCGGTAAAAACGGAACATGAATAATTTTTGAAAGGAAAAGCATGCAAATAATAAATACCGGAAAAATGCAACTGAGTGCTTGCTTGATTCCGAAAGCAATAAATTCCTTTATGAATTTGATTGCAGCAGAATCAGCTTGTTGAATATTGAATTGAAGTAATGAATTTAACTGCATCAATAAAACTGTTTCTGAATTTACGTTGCAAAAAAGTTTTTAGTGTGTGAATTACAAAAATGTCTCGCGTTCTGAGTACTCATATACACTTCAAACTAATCACACTTTTATATGAAGTCCCGGAGGGAAAACATTATGGTAGAAGGAATTTCAGCCGTCATTGAATTTAGCCCCGCACGGGCGACATTTCTTTCTTTGATTATTGATAAAATTATGTTGCCCCTTTCTCTGGCTGATAAGATTTTATACATCATGATATTTTACTACCCTAATTTCGTCCCGGAGTTTATACCGATTTTTTTCGGGAGCACTCAATAAGACAAGATTTTTTCCTTTTTTAGCTTGACTGCAATGCGAGTACTCGGGGTCGCAGATTTTCCTCTTCCTATTTAGATTACGTTTGTTGCAAGTACATAAAAACATTTTTTCACAATTGCAATGAATACAAAACCAAAACTAATCATCATAGGCGCCGGCTTTGCAGGTTTAAAGCTTGCGCGCGAACTCAACAATACTGAATTCGAAATTTTATTGATTGATAAATTCAATCACCACCAGTTTCAGCCATTGTTCTATCAGGTTGCTACTGCGGGATTGGAGCCTTCGGCAATTTCATTTCCGCTGCGCAGCATCTTTCATCATTCAAAAAATGTTCGCATCAGGTTGGCTGAAGTAAAAAATATTTTTCCTTCCCAAAATAAAATTGAAACTGCTATTGGCGATTTTGATTTTGACTATCTCGTAATTGCCAATGGCGCCGACACAAATTTTTTCGGTAACAAAAATTTAGAATCACTTACCATCCCTATGAAGTCAACCTCTGAAGCATTGCAACTGCGCTATCGCATTCTTCAGAATTTTGAAAATGCTGTTTCTGCTTCGCCCGAAAATTTAGAAGCGCTCATGAACTTTGTGATCGTGGGTGGTGGACCCACAGGAGTTGAATTAGCAGGCGCATTGGCAGAAATGAAAAAGCATGTGTTGCCAAAAGATTTTTCTGATTTCGATTTTTCAAGAATGAAAATTTTACTGATCGAAGGCAGCGGACAAACATTGAACTCAATGAGCGATCATGCATCTACAGCTTCACAAAAATATCTGGAGCAACTGGGAGTTCAAGTGATGGTGAACACTCGGGTGAAAGATTACGACGGAGAAAATATAGTGCTCGAAAGCGGTGAGCGCATTAAAACAAAAGTGGTGATTTGGGCCGCAGGAATTACCGGTAATGTGATTGATGGTTTGAATGCTGAATTAATTGTGCGTGGCAACAGAATTAAAGTTGATCGCTACAATCGCGTTGATGGGTATTCAAACATTTTTGCTCTTGGTGATATTGCTAGCATGGCGACAGAAAAATATTCCAATGGCCATCCGCAAGTTGCAAATGTTGCATTGGAACAAGCAGGTTTGCTGTGTAAAAATTTGAAAAATATTTTAAGCAATAAACCACTCATTGAATTTGAATACAAAGACAAAGGTTCATTGGCTACTGTAGGAAAACACAAAGCAGTTGCTGATCTTCCCTATATAAAATTTAAAGGATGGCTTGCGTGGTACGTGTGGATGGGATTGCATTTACTTTTATTAATGGGAATGAAAAACCGCCTGATTGTTTTTATTGATTGGGCGATTGCATACTTCACCAATAACTCGGCGTTGCGGTTGATATTTAAGCCTTTTGCAAAAAGGAGTTGAGGATTTCTTTTGCGAACCAATTGATGTTAAAACTGTTGCAAAAAAATTGCGAGATCGGAAGAAGGTAATATCAGTAATAAATTGAGCATTTACCAGCATTCAATTACCTGAAATGAAAAAAGGCAGAAAAAATTCTCTGCCTTTCTCATTTCACCAAAAATTAATTTTACTACTTAACCTCCCTAATTTCTACTCTGCGGTTTTGATCGCGCCCGGCTTCTGTATTGTTATTTCCAATTGGATTTTCAATTCCTTTTCCATCAGTAATTACAATGCTGTCAAGATTAACTCCACGCTTACCCAAATATGTAGTTACAGATTTAGCTCTGGCTTTTGAGAGTATAAGATTACTGTTTACCCTTCCTGTATTATCAGTATAGCCAATAACACTCCATTTGCTATTTGGATTTGCCTTCATTGTTTCAGCTGCTTTGTCGAGAATACTGAAAGTTGAGGGTTCAATAATTGAACTGTTGATCTTAAACAACACACCTGTGATTTCTATTGGTGTTGGTGGTGTTGGTGGTGTTGGTGGTGTTGGTGGTGTTGGTGG
>JAJAYG010000350.1 GCA_026786335.1 Chitinophagales bacterium
ACCAATTATTGCCTGCTGGAAATTTGCGTGAACAAAAATCAAATGCTTCGCGAGCTGATGTGATTGTGATTACAAAATGCCCTGTTGAATTTTCAGAATCAGAAAAAGATGGATTGAGAAATGAAGTTCGGGCAAAAGAAAATCAGCCAATCTTTTTTTCTTCTATTGAATATGGAAAACCATTTTCGCTTTTCGAAAAAGAAAAAACAATTGAGTTTTTCGAAATTGAAAGTGCAGTTTTAATTACCGGCATTGCTGCATCGCACCATCTTTTCAATTATCTGCATTCCTTAATTCCCAATCTTAAACATGAAAAGTTTTATGATCATCATGATTTTAGCTTGAGTGAACTTAATGCAATTGCAAAAAAGTATTTGAATGTGAATGAAAGAAAAACTGTATTTCTCACCACAGAAAAGGACGGCGTTCGGCTTTTTCCTTTCCGCGATTTCTTCAGCAGTCATCAACTTGAAATATATTGCGTGCCAGTTGAGGTGGCATTTTCGCCTACTGAAAAAGAAAAGTTCGATTCTATCGTTCTCGATTTTGTAAAAGTAAAACAGGAAGAGGAAAATTTATGAGCGAGCTAACAAATCAAATAAAAGAGGCCGTTGATTTTATCAGAAGCAAAACGAAATTAAAACCTGAAGTTGCTTTGGTATTAGGAAGCGGATTAGGAGAAACTGTGAGCGACATTCTTGTTGATCAGGAAATTGATTATGCTTCAATTCCCCATTTCCCTGTAAGCACTGTGATTGGCCATTCGGGGAAACTACTGCTTGGTAGCTGGAACAATAAAAGAGTAGTGGTAATGCAAGGCAGGTTTCACTATTACGAAGGTTACTCATTGCAACAAGTAACTTTTCCGATTAGGGTAATGAAAAAACTTGGCGCCGAAACCATTTTTATCACGAATGCCAGTGGTGGTTTAAATCCCGATTTTAAAGTCGGTGATCTGGTCGCAATCAATGATCATATCAATCTGAATTCAGACCATCCATTGCGCGGAAAAAACGAAGATGAATTGGGGACTCGCTTTCCCGATCAGCATTCAGTTTACGATCGCGCAATGATTGAGAAAGCAAAAACGATTGCAGAGAATAATAATTTCAAATTGCAAACAGGGGTTTACGTAGGAGTTACCGGACCTACATTTGAAACACCTGCTGAGTACAAGTACATGAGAATTATTGGTGGCGATGCAGTTGGTATGAGTACTGTGCCCGAAGTAATTGTTGCAAACCACATGGGAATGAAAATTTTTTGTGTCTCGGTTATTACAGATGAAGGCAACCCTGTAGTTCCGCAAAAAGTATCGCATGTTGATGTTGTGAAGGCTGCAAAAGAAGCAGGCCCAAAGATGACATTGCTTTTAAGAGAACTGTTACAATTAATTTGATGCGTCAATTACAAATACCGAAATTGAAATATCACCTGAAACAGAAAAGTTGTTCTCGCTTCGTTCTCAAAATTTTATTTACTGCAATTTTCATTTCACTTATTTTTTTAAAAGCATCATCAGCACAAGATACTTCATATCGCTACTATCCCGAGTTAACACGCTTTGCACTCATTAACGATCCCGATTCACTGATACCGATTGATACAGCGATCGGAAATTTTCATCGCTTTAATCCGGCCGAACAAGACTTCGCTTTATTGCATAACGGATTTCTTGGCGCTCCGGCTACATTTAAATTTTACAATCCATCTCTAAGCCCCGATATTGATATTGGCTTTCATGCTTATGATTTTTATTGGAGAACAATGGAAGATGTAAAGTTTTATAATACCATAGAACCTTACACCGCATTTCATTATCAGCAAGGTTCAAAGAGTGAATTGCTGGTAAATATTGATCATGCGCAAAGCATAAATCGAAATCTTTCTCTCGGTATTAATTTCAATCGGTTTAGAACTAATGGCTGGTACCAGCGGCAGGAATCGCGCATCAGCAACTTGGATGGATTCCTTCATTTCAAAACCAACAGCAACAAATACCAATGTGTTGCAGCGTATGTGCTCAACAGTTTAAAGACAGATGAAAATGGCGGCGTTAAGAATGCAGATTTATTTGGCGATACGGTGTTGTTTGATAAAACACTGGCCGATATCAATCTCGACTCGGCAAAATCTACCTGGAAGAATGATGAGATTATGGTGCTTAATGTTTTACATTTTGGCAAATGGGTTGAAGCAAATAAAAAAGATTCCACCGCTTACCGTAAAGTAATTCCAAAAGTAAGATTGCAGGAAAGGTTTGAATGGGAGAGAAGAAGTTATTGGTTTTATGATTATGCAAATGATGGCCCTTACTATGTTGCTGATACGCTTGAATGGGAAAATGTGAGAGACACTTTCAGGGTAGATCGAATTATGAATGAAGTGCGGTTAAGTAAACTGAATCGTGATTCATTAAAACATAATATAATGTGGGATGGAAATGTTTTTTTTCGACACCAGATTTTCTTTACTCAAAATAACGGAATAGATCAAAATTTACAATCATCAATTCCCGGTGGTGAGTTAAATCTTTATTTTAAGTCTAACATTCATTTGTCTTCAATCTTTGAATATAATATTTTAGGTAGAAATGCCGGCGATTATCATTTCAATGTTGCTTTAAACTATTCGATTAATAATACAATTGATTTCAATATTCATGCAGCAGTCTCAGCCAATCATCCCTCTTTGATTGAAAGCGAATACCATTCAACTTATTACAACTGGGTGAATGATTTTTCTTCTGAAAAAAATTCGGAAGCAAAATTTTCGTTCATTGAAAAAAGATGGCATATAGTTTTAAGTGCAAAAGTGTTTACTGCAAACAATTTCATTTACTGGAATCAAAGCAGAATGCCTCAGC
>JAJAYG010000351.1 GCA_026786335.1 Chitinophagales bacterium
AAACGGTCATATGAATTAATTATTGCCAACAAAGAACTTGAATTTCAAAACGAAGAAAAAGGAAAACGGGCAGATGAGTTATTCATTGCCAATAAAGAGCTTGTATTTCAAAACAAAGAGAAAGAAAAAAGAGCGGCAGAGTTAGTCATTGCAGATTTAGAACTTGTCTTTCAAAACAAAGAGAAAGAAAAACGGGCTGGTGAGTTAGCCATTGCTGATTTGGAACTTGTATTTCAAAATAAAGAAAAAGAAAAACGGGAAATTGTAAATAAAGAATTGGAAGAATTCAGCAATTCGCTGAAGTTGGCTTCTCAATATTCACGAAGTTTAATTGAAGCATCCACCGACCCGTTGGTTACCATTTCTCCCGAAGGAAAAATTACGGATGTGAATGAAGCGTCGGTAAAAGTAACCGGAGTGTTGAGAGAAAAATTAATCGGAACTGATTTCTCCGACTATTTTACCGAGCCGGAAAAAGCCCGTGAAGGATATAAAATGGTTTTTGAAAAATCATTTGTAGCGGATTATCCGCTTACCATTCGGCACATAAATGGAAAGTTGACGGCTGTATTATACAATGCTTCGGTTTATAAAGATGATAAAGGAAAGGTGTTGGGAGTGTTCGCTGCTGCAAGAGATGTTACCGCACAAAAATTACTTTCTCAATATTCACTTTCGCTTATTGAAGCGAGCCGCGACCCGTTGGTTACCATTAGCCCCGAAGGAAAGATTACGGATATGAATGAGGCGACTGCAAACATTACAGGTATGAGCCGCCAACAACTTAAAGGCAGCGACTTCTTCGATTATTTTACCGAACCCCAAAAAGCACGTGAAGTTTATCAGGAAGTTTTTGCAAAAGGTTCGGTTGCCGATTCACCGCTTACGCTTCGGCATAAAAACGGAAAGCTGACTGATGTATTATTCAACGGCTCGGTTTATAAAGATGACAAAGGAAATGTTTTGGGAGTGGTGATTGTAGCCAGAGATGTTACCGCACAAAAATTACTTTCCAATTATTCTCTCAGCTTAATTGAAGCGAGCCGTGACCCACTGTTTGCTATTAGCACTGAAGGCAAAATTACCGACATGAATGAGGCAACGGTAAAAATAACAGACGTATCGCGCAAGGAATTAATAGGCACCGATTTTTTTAATTATTTTACTGAGCCCGATAAAGCACGCAAGGGTTATCAGCAGGTTTTTTCAAAGGGCTTTGTGGCAGATTTTCCGCTAACCATACTGGATGGTAAGCTTACCCCTGTATTATTCAACGGTGCGGTTTATAAAGATGAAAGAGGAAAGGTACTTGGAGCAGTGGTAGTAGCAAGAGTAATTACCGAGCAAAAAAGAATTTCAAAAGAATTAAATGAAGCAAAAATATTTGCCGAGTTAGCAACCACCATTGCCGAAGAAGCAAAAGGAAAAGCAGAGAGTGCAACACGCATAGCAGTGGATGCTGTAAAAGCAAAACAACAATTTCTTTCAAACATGAGCCACGAGATTCGCACCCCCATGAATGCGATCATCGGGTTTACAAAAGTGGTATTGAAAACAGATTTAACTGCAAAACAAAAAGAATATTTAACAGCCATAAAAATGAGCGGCGATGCATTGATTGTGCTCATTAACGACATTCTTGATCTTGCAAAAGTTGATGCAGGGAAAATGACATTTGAGCAAACACCGTTTAAAATGGCGTTGTCAATTTCAGCCATGCTTCATTTGTTCGAAACAAAAATTCAGGAAAAGAATTTAGAGTTGGTAACTGAATACGATAACAAAATCCCCAATGTGTTGGTGGGTGATCCTGTTCGGTTGCATCAGATTATTTTAAACTTAGTGAGTAATTCAGTAAAGTTTACCTCAAAAGGAAAAATTACCGTAAGTGCTCGTCTGCTGCGTGAAGATGAAGAAAAAGCAACCATCGAATTCTCAGTTACCGACACAGGCATCGGCATTGCTGAAAATAAGATCGCAACCATTTTCGAAAATTTTCAGCAGGCAAGCAGCGGCACTTCGAGATTGTATGGCGGAACAGGATTAGGCCTTGCAATCGTAAAACAATTGGTAGAAACACAAAGCGGAACTATTAATGTAAAAAGTAAAATTGATGAAGGATCAACTTTTAGTTTCGTTTTAAGTTTTCAAAAAACAAAGGCCAGCGCAGAATTCGAAACTGAAATTGTGGAGCTGGATACAGAAGTTAAAAATATAAAAGTGTTAGTAGTGGAAGATATTGCACTCAACCAATTACTAATGAAAACATTGTTGGATGATTTTGGAATGGAGCGTGATATTGCAGGCAACGGAAAAATTGCCATTGAAAAACTTAAAGCTAAATCTTACGATATTATTTTAATGGATCTGCAAATGCCCGAGATGAATGGCTTTGAAGCAACAGAATACATACGCAACACAATGAAATTAAAAATCCCGATTATAGCTTTAACTGCCGATGTAACAACTGTGGATTTAGCCAAGTGCACTGCTGTAGGCATGAATGATTATATCTCAAAACCTGTAGACGAAAGAGTGTTGTACACTAAAATAATCGGAATGGTAAAAAAGCCAATGGCTCCTGCTCAAATTAACGTGATTGAAAACGACTCAACTAAAAAATTAAAGTGCATTGATTTAGATTATTTAAATCACCGCACAAAATCGAATCCTGCATTAATGATGGAAATGATTTCAATTTACCTTGAACAAACCCCGCCATTGATTAGCGCCATGAAGTTAAGTTTTGAAAATAAAGATTGGACCGCTTTACAAAGTGCCGTGCATAAAATGATTCCTTCATTTTCAATTATGGGAATCAATAAGGATTTTGAAGTAATGGCAAGAAAGGTTCATGAATATGCAATCACACAACTGCAAAGCAATGACATGGATGAATTGGTTTTGCAGCTTGAAAATATTTGCACCCGGGCATGTACTGAATTACAGGAAGAACTGAAGGCGATAAAAAAAACAAACACATGAAAGAAGAAAATAAAGTGAAAATATTTTTGGTCGATGATGATGCCTTGTTTTTAAAATCATTGGAAATGGAATTTCATCATCATGCAGATTTTGTAATTGAAACATTTGTTACCGGCGAGCTTTGCAT